>JAGOLA010000074.1 GCA_017994375.1 Candidatus Omnitrophota bacterium
GGGCTTAGGATATACCTGGTTGTTAATAGCTCTTGCCGCAGTAAGAGAAATATTCGGATTTGGCACTTTGATGCAAAAAACGCTTATGCCAAGTAGTTACCAACCTTTAGTTGTTATGGTAGCGCCTGCCGGGGCATTCATCACTTTAGGTTTCTTTGTTGCTATAATGAATAAAATAGAAAAGAATAAGTAATATGAAAAATTTACTGATTATTTTCATATCTACCGTATTGATAAATAATTTGGTTCTTTATTATTTTTTAGGAATATGCCCATTCTTAGGAGTATCTTCAAAAATAGAATCAGCTTTGGGTATGGGAATAGCAGTAATTTTTGTAATGACTTTAGCTAATACTATAAGCTGGTTAATATATAAATTTGTCTTAATTAGACTTGGCCTTGAATTCTTGCAATATCTAGTTTTTATATTAGTAATAGCTTCTCTTGTACAAATAGTAGAAATGTTTGTAAGAAAATTTTCTCCGCCCCTCTATAAAGCTCTTGGTATATTTTTGCCACTTATTACAGTAAATTGCGCGATTCTAGGAGCATCTCTGCTTATGGTTACTAAAAACTATAATTTTTTGGAATCTGTGGTATATGGGTTTGCTGGAGGTATAGGTTTTACTTTAATAATAATGGTTATGGCCGGAATTCGTGAAGAATTAGAATATACAGAAGTTCCTTCAATATTTAAAGGTGCAGCAATAACATTAGTAGTAACCGGACTTCTGGCTCTTATATTCATGGGCTTCTCCGGTATAATTAGTGCTTAAAAATCTATCGAATTAGAAATGAAAGAAGTAATTATTGCTTCTATCGCTTTGGGAATAACGGGTTTTTGCTTCGCTTTATTACTTTCATTCCTCAACAGAAAATTAAAAGTAGAGGAAGACCCACGGGTTTCTCAAATAGTAAGCTTACTTCCTGGCGCCAATTGCGGAGCTTGCGGATTTGCCGGATGCCGTGGATTTGCGCAAGCTATAATCAAAGAAGGAAAGATCTTTTCAGGTTGTATACCAGGAGGAAAAGAAATTAACGATAAAATTATTCAAATTTTAGGAGTAGAAACTACTCTAACTTCTCATAAACGAGTTACTATTTGCCAGTGCGGAGCTAGTTTTAACGAAAAAAAAGTTTCTTCTTTATATAATGGTCCAAAATCTTGCAGAGCTGCTCAGATAACCGGCGGAGCTATAGATTGTATTTATGGCTGTCTTGGTTTTGGAGATTGCATCAAAGCTTGTCCGACTAAGGCTATAACGTTAAATAATGGCCGGATAATAATTGATATCAAAAAATGCACGGGGTGTGGCTACTGCTTGAAGATATGTCCACGTAATCTCTTCAAAACTATCCCTTGGAAAAACGATATTAATATTTATTGGGTTGCCTGTAATAATAAAGAAAAGGCCTTGGGGGTAAAATTAGTATGCCAACGTGGCTGTATCGGTTGCGGTATTTGCACCAAAGTACCTAACTCACCGTATTATTTACAAGATAATCTTTCAGCGGTTGATTATAAAAAGAAATATGACAACACTGCCCTAGAAGAAGGAAAAAATAAATGTCCTACGAAATGCATATTTGCAGAGAATGTCTAAAGAAATAGTTACCGTTACTAATGTTATTAACGATAAAGTAGAAATTAAATTTACTAAACAAACAATGTGCTCATGCTGCCGATTATCTTCTCTTTGTAATCAAGGACAAGAAACTTTATTAGTAGATAATAATGGTTTATCTTTAAAAGCAGGGGATAAAGTAGAGATTTTTATTGACGAGAGAAAAAGCTTATTGGCAAATACTGTCATCTTTTTTATCCCTCTGATTATTTTTATCTCGGTATTGATACTCTTTCAACGATACGGAGAGCTTAAAAGTTTTCTTCTTGCTTTAGGAGTTTTATTTGTTTATTATATGATTACACGCCTTATTTTGTCTAAATATGGCAACAAATTTGACCTTAAAATTTTAGGTAAAGTTACTTATGAGTAAAAAGAATATTGCGGTTTTTGCCTCAGGAAAAGGAAGTAATTTTTCTGCTATAGTTAATTCCATAAAATGTGGTTATATAAAAAATGCCACGATAAAACTCTTGATTACCGATAAAAAGAACGCCCTAGCAAGGATTAAAGCTAAGAAAGTAAAAATAAAAGCTATATTGATTGATCCTCGCAATTATAAAACTCGATTAGAGTTAGATAAAGAAATTGTAAAAATATTACGTAGAGAAAAAATCGACTTAATTGTTCTTGCTGGTTATATGCGTATATTATCTTCTTACTTTGTACGTACCTTTAATAACAAAATTATAAATATTCATCCTGCTCTTTTGCCAGCTTTTAAGGGAAAAAACGCTATTGAACGGGCTTTCCACTATGGTTGTAAATTAACCGGAGTCACTGTCCACTTTGTTAACGAAAAAGTTGATGATGGGCCGATAATATTGCAAAAAAGTATCCCTATTATTAATAATATGACTTTTAAAAATCTAGTGAAAAAAATACATACCTTGGAACACAAGTTATACCCTTTAGCAATAAAGAAGATTACTAGTAATAAGATAAAAGTTTCTGGCCGTTATGTACAAATTAACTAAAATAATTACTTTACTTTTATTTACATTAGTATGGGGAGCAGCTTATGATAGTCCTATTATAGCGAAAGTTAATAAAAATACCGTTAAGACCGGTGAAATATTTCAATGTGAAATAATAATTAAAGGCGAATTTATATCTCCTAAGCTAAACTTGCCAAAATTTGAAAACTTTAAAATAGTTTCTCAAATACAGTCAAAAAGTTATTCTTTTAGAGGCAATGAAACCGAAACAGAAATTAAATTTACTTATCTTATTTATGCAAAAAAACCTGGTTTATTTAAAATAGAACCTGCTATTATAAAAGATGGCAATAAAGAGTATCGTAGCGACGAAATAGCTATAGAAGTAAACGGTGAATCTTTGGAGGACCTTGAGAAAATTCTTCCCTATATCGATAAAGCTATAGATATTTAAGCAGTTTAGACATTATTGCTGGTCTAAATAACTATCCAAATAATCTAAAATTTCCTTAGGAGCAGAGGAACTTCCCTGTTTTTGAAATAATTCTTTGGCTTTTATATAATTCTTCTGGGCATTTTCTTTATCACCTAGTAAATTATAGATTAAACTGATATAAGCGTAGGTTTGCGGATTATTAGACTCTATCTGAGCAGCCTTATTAAAATCTGCTAAAGCTTTAAGGTAATCTTTAAGACCATAATAAGCATAACCTAAGTTAAAATGAGTGTTGAAATTATCGGGCTCGTAAGACAAAGCTTTCTGCAAATAATTTATAGCCTCTTGGTACCTTTTTTGAGCAATTAATGCCAGGCTTAAATTATTATAACCAAACACATAATAATTGTCGTCCTGCTTTAATTCCAATCCCTTTTGGTAATATTCAATAGCTTTTTCGTCTTTGCCCAAAATATAATAGGTCCAGCCTAATTGATAATAAGCTAAGAAATAATCAAGGTCTATTTCTAAGACTTTTTCGTAATTGAAGATAGCTTGTCCATAGTTCTCTAGATAAAAATGGGTAAGGCCAAGATAGTAATAGGCTTGAGTAAATTTAGGCTCTAAATCTAAGGCTCTTAAAAAATATTTTACTGCTAAATTATATTCACCAATATTAAGGTAGGCAGAACCGATATTAAGATTTAACCATTCATTTTCAGGATCATTCTCTAAAGCTTCTTGAAAATATTCAATAGCTTTTTCGTATTGAGCTAACTCTAGATAAGCTAATCCTAAGCTATATTGATTTTTGGTGTAATTAGGCTCGATCGTTAAAACTTTAGAATAATATTCGATACTTTTCAGATAATCTCCTAATAAAAAATAAACATTACCTAAACCTGAAAGGGCGTTAATATTTTGACCATCTATATTTAAAGCCTTTTGGTAATTCTCTATAGCTTCGTTATATTTTTTATCATAATAGTATTCGTCTCCTTTCTTAATATAAAAATCTGCCTGTTGCGTTATGACTAAAGAATTTTTATCTAGTTCGTTTATAGTCATTTTTTTCTGTTTATGGCTAGAGAATTTTAATTCTTTAGTCTTTTTATTAAAATTATCGCGTATAGTTACTTGGTTAATATTATGAAATTCGGAATAAATACTTAATAATCTATTAACTATCTCTTCGGCTTTTTCTAGTGGTTTCGGTAAGTTCTCTTGATATTTCTTTAGCGCAATTTCAAAAATAACATTAAGCTTTCCTTGGGAATAAAATACCTCTAATTGATTTATGTCAAAATTATTTTTCCTCTCTTCTTTAAGATAAAACTCCGATTCCATCTCTTGTTTTACTAATAAAGCAATAAATTCTTCCATGTTAATATCGTGTTTATTAATATGTTTACCATCTTTATCGCCTAAAGCTTGCGGAACGTGTCTATAAAAGGATATAATTCTTTTATTTATTTCTACTGAGGAAACATATCCGATAGCTTGTTGTTCAAGAGAATATTTAACTATATCGGGAATAAAAACTATCCGGTACCAATCTACCCCGATATTTTGGATATCAGATAAGATAAAACAGAAGAATTTAGGTGGCCTATCTATGCTTAGCAATACTCTTTGAAGTGTGGTGTAAATTTTTCGCTCTTGTTCGGAGACTTCTTCGCTCCAGCGATCATTCGTTATATTCCACTGGCCGCCTTCTTTAAATAATTTAGAAGGAGAGTAAACCCATACCGTCTCCCCAATGTCCCAAACATTAACTTCAATATTGAATTCGTTCTTGCAAATATCGCGGATGGTTTTTATGATATCTTTACGCAAATAAGTAGGGGATATGGTGCAAGAAGAAATAAAAAATAATAGTAAGAGTTTAGCTAGAAGTCTCTTGCGGGCGTAATTTACCATGCTTTTTAAATATTTCTACTATTTCATCGTATTCCAATTCATCTTTTTTTAAAAGTTCCTGAGCAAAATATTCGAATAGTTCTCTTTCTTTAATTAAAATTTCTTCGACTTCTTTGATAGCGTCTTTTAATATCTTCTGGACATCATAATCAAGCTTGGCTTTTAATTCTTCAGAGATAGCAGCTGAATTCATAAAAGGATTGGTGGTAGTAGACATAATATTTCCTAGCCAACCAGAATCTCCCATGCCGTATCGATAAACCATATCTCGAGCAAGATTGTAGGCTTCGGTAAAATCAGCACTAACTCCGCTGCTAGTAAAGCCAAACTTAATTTTTTCAGCTACATAACTGGCCAAATCAGTTTTAATTTCAGCTAAAAGCATTTCTTTATTGGTAATATGCAATTCTTCACGCGGTACCGGGTGAGCATAACCTAAATAACCTTTTCTGGGAATAATAGTAGCTTTTACTACGTCAGTAGTGGGGTGTTTTAAATAGGCAATGATAGCGTGACCGGCTTCATGATAAGCAACCCAGACCCTCTCTTTAGGTGTTAATTGCAATCCTGATTTTAATCCGAATAAAACCCTATCGTAAGCTTCGGATAAATCTTTCATAGTAATAGCTAACCTTTTGCTACGTACTGTGATTAGAGAAGCTTCTCTAGTCATGCTGCTTATATCAGCCGGAGAAAAACGAATAGTTTTTTTTGCTAAAATATCCAAATTAACATCTTTATCATAACGAATTTTATTTAAGTAATAGGCAAAGAGGGATTTTCGCTCTTCTAAATTAGGGTAATCAATATAGATTTTACGGTCAAACCGGCCAGCGCGAAGTAAAGCCGGGTCAAATTCTCTCTCAGAGACATTCGTAGCTGCTATTACTACCACATTATTATCTCCTTCTTTTATTCCGTCCATGTCGGTTAAAAGTTGATTAATAGTAGCGTTATGCGCGGTTTCAGCACCACGATTGCCTAAGGGATCACTACCACGAGGCCGGGCAATACTATCAATTTCATCGATAAAAACAATACAACCGCCATGAATTTCAGCCAAGACTCGAGCTTTTTTAAATAAATTTTTTATAGCTATTGAGCCTTGACCGACAAAAATACCTACGAATTCACTGCCTACAGCCGGTAAAAAGGGTAATCCGGTCTCGGTAGCTATAGCTTTAGCAAGATAAGTCTTTCCACAGCCCGGTGGTCCAATCATTAAAATTCCTTTTATTACTTTTCCGCCTACTTGTTTCAAGTTAGCTCTATCTTTTAATAAATTTATAACTTCCCAAATCTCTTTTTTTATAGCTTGCATGCCTATAACATCATTCCACCTTATATTTGTCTCTGTTTCTTTAACGCGCTTGTAACTCAATTTAGCAAAACCTCCCCCAAAAACAAAGTATATCCATACTAAAGTATGTATAAGTCCTGTTAACGAACCAACTACTAGCCAAAGAAAAATATAAGGAAGCATATTAGCTAGCATAGATTTTTTAAGGTAAGACTCAAGAGTTATGAAGTGATAAAAACTTAAGATAGCAACGATTATAATGAGCAAAATAGTTGTAATCAAAGAGCCTAGAACTACTAGAGATACCCAATTTAAACGAATAAATTTTTTTAATTGTGAGAAATTCATATTTCCTCCTAAATTAAGCTATTATTTACTTAAGAATACCATATCTTTTATTTTCTGTCTATTTGTATTTATTATTGTACAATTTACATCTTTTATGATATATTATCCTATTCTAAAAAAGAGGAGGTATGAGAATGCCTAAAAAATTACTTTTAACACTAGTAGCTTTTATTTTTGTTATTGCATTAATACACCTTTGTTTTGCTGAGAGGCTTA
>JAGOLA010000075.1 GCA_017994375.1 Candidatus Omnitrophota bacterium
CAATAGCTAAGGTTTTGCCTAAAAAAAAGATAATTATACTTGGACCTAACCACACCGGCTTAGGGAGTGATTTTAGTTTATGGGCTAAAGGATCTTGGAAAATTTTTTCTGAAACAATAGCTATCGATGAAAAAATAGCCGAAATAATATTAAATAAAGGAAATTTAATAGAAGAAGACTACTTAGCCCATAGCCAAGAACATTCTATTGAAGTAGAATTGCCAATTTTACAATATTTTTTTAAACAATTTGAATTTTTGCCTATTTGTTGTAGACAATCTGACATTAAAATATACCAAGCCGTAGCAACTCAAATTTTTGAAGCGATTAAAGAAGAAAAAAACGATATTCTTATGGTAGCATCAACTGATTTAACCCATTACGAACCAGATCAAACCGCTAGAAAAAAAGATCGTCTGGCTATTGATGCAATTATAAATTTAGATGAACAAGAATTAATAAACCGTATAAGAAAGGAAAGAATAACCATGTGTGGCGAAGCACCGGTAGCTATATTAATAGCTTGTCTGAAAAAAATAGGTGCTCAAAAAGCACAAATAGTTTTATATCAAACTAGCGCGGACGCTAGTAAAGATAAAAGCTCAGTAGTAGGATATGCTGGTTTGATTATTAAGTAATATCTTATATAAATTTGTATATAAAAGGAGGTTAAGTTGGAGGAAAATGCTAAAAAAAGAGTTGATGAAGGGTGGAAAGACCAGGTAGAAAAAGAAAAAAGAGAAGCCAAAGAATCTCAACAACAGTATCATGAACCTACTTTTTCTATATTTTTATCATCCTTAGGCATGCAAGCTATGATTGCTTTAGGGAAATTAGAAAATCCAGCAACTGGCAAGATAGAAAATAATTTAGAACAAGCTCGTTTTTTAATCGATACTTTAGAAATAATTAAAGAAAAAACAAAAAATAATCTTGATGCCAAAGAAGAAAGTCTGATTAATGATTATTTATTTAACTTGCGCATGGCTTATATAGAAACTAAGAATAGCGGGGGAAAGAAAAATGATTAATGAGGAATTTTTAAAAGTTTTGGCTTGCCCACTCTGTAAAAGCGAAGTGTTTATGCAAAATGGTTACATAGAGTGCACTAATTGTAAACGTAAATATCCTATAAAAGGCGGTATACCTATCATGCTGCCGGAGGAGGCAGAAGCAGATGAAGAAAACAAAACAAAATAAGGTGTTAGTAATCCATGGACCTAATTTGCATTTATTAGGGAAAAGAGAAACTAACATTTACGGCAAAGTGACTCTTAACAATATAAATCAGGAATTGGAGCGACTAGCTAAAATAAATAATCTATTAATCGAGATTTATCAATCTAATGCTGAAGGAGATATTGTAGAAAGAATAACTAAAACCGACTATAATTTCTTGATTATTAACCCAGCTGCCTATACTCACACTTCGGTTGCTATACGCGATGCTATTTTAGCAGTAAATAAGCCTGTAATTGAAGTGCACCTTTCTAATATCTACAAAAGAGAAGAATTTCGGAAGATATCTTTGATCAGCGATATTGTCATAGGCTCCATCAGCGGCTTAGGCCAGTGGAGTTATTTTTTAGCTCTAGAAGCTGCTAGCCTATTCTTAAATAAAAAAAGAAATTTAAAGAAGTGATACAGCAGATAATTCATTGCAGTAAATTAATTGACGAAGCTAATATTAGTGCTTTATTAATCTCGGATCCTATTAATATAGCCTACCTTACCGGCTTTAAGCAAAGTGACGGTTATTTACTTATAACTAGCGGCAGAAAGCTATATTTTTTTACTAACTTTATCTACGATTATGCTGCCCGTAATGGGATCGATTGGACAGTTATCACCAGTAATTACAAAAATAATATTTTTAATTTAATTGTCGAGGTAAGTAAAAAATTAGGACTTAAACGCATCGGTTTCGAAACAAAAAACCTTTCTTATTTAGAATATAAAATTTTGAATAGTCTTCTTGATGAGGAAGGGCTTAAATTCGTGCCAACTCAGGACTTCATTGAAAAAATGCGGCTTTTTAAAAATCCTGAAGAAATAATCTTAATAAAAAAATCAATACAAATAGCCCATGAAGCCTTTAATTATATTAAAGAAATCGCTGACAGAAGAATGAGCGAGAAAGATTTAAGTATTGAGATTGAAAAATTTTTACGCTTAAAAGGGGATAATGAAATAGCTTTTAATACTATAGTTGCTACTGGGAAAAATACTGCCTTTCCTCATCATTTGCCTTCCGACATTAAGCTTCAAAAAAATTTCTTTCTAATTGATTTGGGCGCAAAATGTTATGGATATTGCTCTGACTTGACAAGATTATTTTTCTGGGATAAAATGCCTCTTCTTTTTCGGAAAATATACGATATAATACGCATTGCCCAAGAACTAAGTATTAAAAAGATACGTGATGGAATTCCGGCAGCTATAGTTGATAAAATAGCACGCCAATATATCGAGAAAAAAGGTTGGGGAAAGTATTTTGGACATGGCCTGGGACACGGAATAGGCTACTGTGTCCATGAACCTCCTAATTTAAGTCCAAATAGTAAGGAAATATTAAAAGAAGGTATGGTTATAACAATAGAACCAGCGATATATCTTAATAAAAAATTCGGAGTTAGAATAGAAGATATGGTTTTAGTTAAATCAACAAAAGGAGAGTTGTTAAGTGGGGGTATCGATAGGGACTTTAAGATCTTCTAATACTATCATCTATAATAATGAACTTTATATTATTATAGAATGCGAGCATGCTAAATTAGGGAGGGGTGCTGCTTTTTGCAGAGTCAAACTTAAAAATCTAAGGAACTCTCAAATTCTAGATTGCACTTTACGCGATTCTGACAATATCGAACCGGCTTTTATTGAAAAACGAAAATTACAATATATGTATAAAAATAACGAATTCTACCATTTTATCGATCAGGATACTTACGAAGATTTAGCTTTACATAAATCCGGCATTGAAGATAAAATACCTTGGCTTAAAGATAACTTAGAGCTTTCCGGTATCTATTATAAAGACGAATTAATAAATTTGGATTTACCGCCTTCGGTAGCTTTAAAAGTCATTGAAACTGAACCGGGATTCCGCGGAGACACCGTAAAATCAGGCACTAAAATTGCTAAATTAGAAACAGGGTTGACTATAAATGTTCCTCTTTTTATCAATATCGGAGAAACCATAGCTGTTGATACACGAACTAATGAATATTTGGGACGGGTTTAATATTTATGGTTAAAAATAATAATGGAGGATTTATGGAGATTGATAAATTAAAAATTTTCATCAAGTTCATGGAGGAACATAACTTAAGCGAACTTGAAATGGAAGAAGAAGGAAAACGTATCCGGTTAAAAAAGAATTTTTCCGATATTTCTTCCGTAATTCCTCAAAATCCAGTCATACCAGAACAAAAAACTGACCTAAAAAAAGAAAATATAATTGAAATAAAATCGCCTATGGTCGGAACATTTTATGCAGCGCCTTCCCCAGGAGCAAAACCTTATGTAGAAATCGGTGATAATGTTAAACCGGGAGATATAGTTTGTATTATCGAAGCCATGAAATTAATGAATGAGATCAAAGCTGAAGTGGCAGGAAAAATCGTCCAAATTCAGGTCGAAAACGGCGAACCTGTAGAATTTGGCCAAAATTTATTTATGTTGGAACCGTTATAGTTTAAAAATGTTTTCAAAAGTTCTTATAGCAAATAGAGGCGAAATAGCAATTCGCATAATACGTGCCTGCAAAGAGTTGGGAATAAAAACGGTAGCTGTTTATTCCGATGCTGATAAAAATTCGCTTCACTTAGAATTTGCGGACGAAGCTATTTGTATTGGAAAACCGATTTCTACCGATAGTTATCTCAATATTTCGCGTATTATTACTACCGCTGAAATTACCGACAGCGACGCTATCCATCCCGGTTACGGGTTTCTAGCCGAAAATCCTTACTTTGCCGAAGTTTGTGAATCCTGCGGAATAAAGTTCATTGGTCCATCAGCTGATAATATCAGGCGTATGGGTGACAAATTACAAGCAAAAAATACTATGCGTTCTGCCGGCATACCTTTAATTCCAGGAAGCAAAAGCAGTATAAAATCTAAAGAAGATGCTATGGTTTTAGCTAAAAAAATAGGTTATCCTTTAATTTTAAAAGCTAAAGCTGGCGGCGGGGGTAAAGGCATGCGTATCTGTCATAGCGACGTACGCTTAGCAAGCGCTCTTTTAACTGCCCAATCGGAAGCCCAGGCAGCATTTGGTGATTCGGAAGTATACATAGAAAAATTTATCGAGAATCCGCGTCATATTGAAGTTCAAATCGCCGCCGATAATTATGGTAATGCTATATATTTAGGAGAAAGAGATTGTAGTATACAACGCCGACATCAAAAAATAATTGAAGAAGCGCCGTCACCGGTAGTAGATAAGCACTTAAGGCGTAAACTTGGCGAGTTATGTTTAAAAGGAATAAAAAGTATGGGCTACCGCAATGTTGGTACTATTGAGTTTCTTCTGGATAAAAACGGGAATTTCTACTTTATGGAAATGAATACACGAATACAAGTCGAACATCCTATAACCGAAGAAATAACCGGGATAGATTTAGTAAAGTTACAAATACTTATCGCTGCCGGAGAGAAATTAAATTTGAAACAGGAAGATATTTCTATTCAAGGCACAGCCATAGAATGCCGAGTTAATGCCGAAGATCCGGAAAACGGTTTTTTACCATCACCGGGGCCTATAGAATTTTGTTACATACCTGGAGGCTATGGAGTAAGAGTAGATACCAATATCTATGCTGGTTATCATATACCGCCGCATTATGATTCTTTGATAGCAAAAGTAATAACTAAGGCAAAAGTTAGAAAAGATACCTTAAAAATTATGGATCGGGCTCTTAGTGAATTTCTTATCGAACCTACTAAAACAACGATAAATCTTTGTCGAGATATTATAAACGATCCGGATTTTAAACGCGGTAAATATAATACAGGATTTCTAGATAAATTTTTTACGGACCAGCAAGAATAAAATATTAATTAAAGGAGGTTAAAATGAAGTTTTTTATAGTTTTAATATATTTAATACTTTCTCTTTTTACCGGATTATCGTTTATCGGCTTATCTTTAGATATGATTGACGGCGCTTTATTCCTTAATTACTTGCAAAAAGCGATACTTGTTGATAATTCTTTGCGATTGATACTACTACTTACGGGATTATTATTAATATTGTTAGCATTACGTTATATACAAATAAGTTTAAATTTTTCAAGAAAAAATAAAACTATAAACTTTGAAACTGATCAAGGAAAAGTCAGCATAACCATATTTGCAATCGAAGATATGCTTAAAAAAGTACTCGAAAAAAAAGCAGAACTTTCGCATCTAAAAGTAAAAGTATCTTTACATAAAAATACGATAGCAGTAGTCACTAGAGGAGTATTAACTGCTGAAGCAAACTTGGTTGAACTTACCAAAGAAATCCAAGAAATAATAAAAACAAAAATGTATGTTATTCTAGGTGAAGAAAAACAAGTAAAAATAGACTTAGAAATACATAAAGTATCTTTTGGCGGCAAAAAGAACCTGGAAGAAGAAAAAGATCCTGAAATACCTTTTCGTAACTACTAATTAAGGAGGATAGATTATGAAAATCGGAGTGCTCACCGGCGGAGGAGATTGTCCTGGTTTAAATTCTGTTATTCGTGCCGTAGTAAGAAAAGCTTATGCTGATAACAATGAAGTTTTGGGCTTACGTTACGGCTGGAAAGGATTACTTGAAAAAGACTATACTTCTTTAGATCTGCAATCCGTATCCGGAATTTTACATAGAGGTGGAACTATACTAGGGACCTCACGCACTAATCCTTATAAAAAAGAAAATGGTTCAGAAATAGCCAAAAAAAACTTTTCTGAATTAGGATTAAATGCCTTAATAGCGATAGGAGGAGAAGATACCTTGGGCGTAGCAACTAAGTTATTTCGTGAAGGATTAAACATAGTGGGAGTTCCTAAAACTATTGACAACGACCTGGCTGCTACAGATTTTACTTTTGGCTTTGATACTGCTGTAAATATAGTTATGGAATGTATAGACCGTCTACATACTACGGCAGAATCGCATAATCGTATCATGGTAGTAGAGGTTATGGGCAGACATGCCGGTTGGATTGCTACCTATGCCGGGATTGCCGGAGGAGCAG
>JAGOLA010000076.1 GCA_017994375.1 Candidatus Omnitrophota bacterium
CACATACACACCGTAGAAGAAAAAGAGTGAAATAAAGGTAAAATACAAATAAAACAATCTTTACGGTTAAAACTTATGGTGCCTAAACAATCTCTAATATTTGTTATGAGATTACGATGCGTCAGATGAGCTCCTTTAGGCTTACCGGTAGTACCGGAAGTATAGACAATTTGGGCTAAATCATCGCTGGCAGGCTCTAAAGTTTCTGTAAATTCGGAATAACTACTTATAATCTTATCTAAATCTAAGGACGAATCTTTCTCTAAAGGAGTCGAAGAATAAATCAAATGCTGTAAAGTAGGAATTCGCGATAAAATATTTTTGCTGTCTGCAATTTTGTCCAAAGAGCATATTAATACTTTTGACTGGCTATCCTCGATAATAAATTTTACTTCCTCGCGCTTTAACATAGTATTAACCGGGACTACCGTGGCCCCTAATTTTAGAATAGCAAAAAAGGAATAAACAAATTCGGGGCAATTAGGCAGCCAAATAGCCACCTTATCGGATTTTCTTACTCCTAAGCTGTAAAGAGCAGAAGATATCTTGGCTACTGAACTATTTAATTGGCTATAAGCAATCTTTTTGGCACCGAAAACTAAAGCAGTTTTTTGGGAAAATTTTCTGCTGGTAGCGTCTAACATTTGGTTGAGAGTCTGAATGTCATTATCCATAAAAAGCGTATTTATCTTGCTTTGATATCCAATAAAAATAAACCTCCGATGAAACCCCCGGTAAAGTTACAAAGCATATCTATAACATCGAAAGCCCGATAAGGCAGAAAAAATTGGATTATTTCTACTATCAACCCCAGGATAAAAGCATAAGTTAAGGCAAAAACTCTATTCTGCTGCTTAGTTTTTAAATTGACGGTATTAACTATGATAAAGGCTAAAACTGCATAGTTTAAAATATGTAATAGCTTATCGTAAAAAGGAAATAGTAGTGGCTTCGGGATATCGAGGCGTATCAGCGAAGAAATAAATATAAATAAGGTATAGCTATAGATGACCGGCCAAGAAAAAATAAAAGATAAGATTATCTTACTTAAACTTATCATTGTATTTTAAAACATTCCTATCCCAAAAATAAGTTAATACTACCGCTACTAATAAGAATTTATAAAAATAGGCTGTAAGGCTAGAGTGGAACCTCCTACGGGCTTAAAGTCCGTGGCTCCCTCCTAAAGCAGAAATCTCAAAAGAACATTCATTCCTCGGGCTAAAGGAGATTTCTGCGAAGGATTATACCTGCCACCAGTGCCGGGCTAACTCTTTATGGTGGTATTTCGAAATATAATTATAAATTTCTTCTTTATAAGCATCGGGAAGACAGATAAAACGTATACCGGCTTCGCTTTTATCAGCTTGAATTCTTCTCCAGATAACTTCACCTGTTAGAGCTAATATTTTATCCGGGAAAACAAGATTGAAATCTACTTTCTTATCCTGATAAAACTCCAAAGGCTCATCCAGGCTAATCTGCAACCCTTTCATGCTGATATCTTTAACTATTCCCCGATACTGGTGATGAAAGTCATCTTGGCTAGTAAGTAAACAGTGGCAAGGCGCTTTAAATCTGACAATTTTTCTCTGTTCCGGCATTTTTTAGGTATTTTAAGAGGTTATGGTACCTCTTTTTAATATTTCTTCTATTTTTGCTATCAAAGAATCGATTTGAATCGGTTTAACAATATAATCTTCGTTATAGAGGCTGGAGGCTTTCATTTTAGACTCATCATCACCTTTGGCAGTAAGCATTATAACCGGTATCGATAGTGTCCGGCGCGATTTCTTAAGGCGGTCTAAAACTTGATAACCATCCATATGTGGCATCATAATATCTAAAAGTATAAGGTCGGGTTTATAGCGGATAGCGGCTTTTATACCTTCTTTGCCGCTTCGGGCAACAACTACTTCGTATTCACCAGTTAATTCCAGATTGGCTTTTATAAAAAAGGGCAAATCTTCTTCATCATCAATAGTTAATATTTTTTTCATACGCCCTCCTCTTTATTGGGACATACTATTATCTAGCATATACTAACACTGCCTTAGGAGATGTCAACCTTGGCTTTCTCGGCTATCGGCAGGATAACCTTAACCGTAGTACCCTTATTAAGCTTACTTTCTACTCTTAATAAACCTTGGTGGTTTTGAAGAATCATCCTTGACATTGATAAACCTAATCCGGTACCTTTTTTATCTCTCTTGGTAGTAAAAAACGGCTCAAATAACCTCTCTAGATTTTCCTTAGAAATACCTTCCCCAGTGTCAGCTATTTCAATAATACAAACCGGCTTATCTTTAGAAAAATCCTCTATAATGGTTTTATATGTTCTTAAGGTAATAATTCCTCCCTTTAACATGGCCTGTATGGAATTTTGGATAAGGTTAAATAAAACTTGTTCTAATTGGTTTCTATCGACATCGATAAAAATATCATCCTGAGAAAATTCGGTCTTAATATCGATATTTTTAGAAGTATCTCGGTATTTAAATAAATCCATGGTAGATACGACTAAGTCTTGGGGTTTAATAATTTCTTTTTTGATATCGGAAGGACGGCCGAATTTTAATAAGTTTCGTACTATTCCGTCTGCCCGCAAAGTAGATTCTTTTATCTTGGATAAAGCTATGTTTACATCTTTATCGTCACTTTTTAATTTACGGCTTAAAAATTCTATTCCGCCAAGAATAATACCTAAAGGGTTTTTAACCTCATGGGCAATGCCGGTAGAAAATCTTCCTAAGGCAGCGAGTTTTTCAGATTGAACCAAATTATGTTGGGCCTGCTCTAACTTATCGCAAGTCTGCTTTAATTCTAGATTGGCTTTTATACGCTCTTCTTCTATAGTTATTGCCGAAGAAATAATTCCTAAAAACTGGCGGTCTTTATTATCTAAAACAACCTCCTCTTTAAAAAATACGCCGATAGAGCCTATAACGCTACCCGAGCATTTAATCTTTTGGCCGAAGCAAGTTTTAAATTGTGGTAATTGCGAAGAATCTTTCTTGGAATAAGGAATCTTAGGTAAATTGTTTAAAACAGTAATGTCTTTATCGCTTTTGATAATATTACTACCGATATTTTTATAGAATTGTAATATTTCGGGGATATCAGAAAAAGCCCCGTATTGAGTAAATAAATTGACTTCTCCGGCATTATTTAAACGGCAATAACTTACCGCAGCCGTTTTTAAAATCCGACCGCAAAGAAAAATAAGATTTTTGATATTATCGACGGAAGAAATACCTAAGTTAACAAAACATTTATCTATTTCTTCTAAGCGGGCTTCGGATAATTTACGCTGTATCACTCCGGCTATGCTATTAGTTATGGCTGTTAAAAATTCTTCTTTTCTTCTATCGCAATTATGTTTTCCTCTGACGTATAATTCTAACACCCCTAATATAGTTCCGGCATACATAATTGGTATGCAATAATGAGTATAAACAGCAGTAGTCGCAAAAGTAATATTAAAATTGCCGCCGGATTCTTCCGCAAATTGCAACTTACCCGTACTCGCTGCCTCGCCGCATAAATACTTCCCAAAAGGGACTTTCTGGTAATGGGATTCGGCTGAAGGAGGAAAACGACTGCTGGCTTTTAATGCCAAGACTTCCGGTTCATCCTCGACAAGATAAATTGCTCCCATAGGTTCATAAGAAAACCAAGGAGCAGAAAGAATAGCATTTAAAGCGCAACGCAAAAATCCGTCTATGGAGATATTTTCTAAAGAAAACCGTAAAAGAGAATTTATTACCGCCTGGATAAGATAATTCTGCCTTATTTCCTCTTCCTGTTTATCTATCCGGCTGTAATCCTCGATAGTTTCGACTACAGCCGCTACTTTCTTTTCATTATTTTCTACCGGAAAAGAAGCTATTCGGTATATTGTCTCTTTATCGCTGCTAGGAAGACGTAAGATAAATTCGTGTATTTTAGCGTCTTTCAATGATTTGCAAACAGGACAACTAGCACAGGCTTCTTGGGAATAATTACTAATAATATTATGGCCAATGGACTTTTGAGTAACTTTTGCTTCCGGAAACCATATCTTTAGCTGGTTATTCATATAAACTACTTCTAGGTTAGTCGAAACTAAAGATATTCCGATGTCTATAGAATCTATTATGCCTTTTTGTTCCTTTTCAAACTTGTTAAAGACTTCTTTAATTTGCTGATGAGAGCTAATGTCTATTCCCATAGCAAGAAGGTATTTGATAAGGCCTTTTTTATCAAAGATAGCGGTGCTAGCCCAGCGTATTAAGCGGCGGTTTCCCTCTTTATCATGCCAAAAGCCTTCAAATTCCGAAGGAAATTTTCCGGCCCGAAGTTCACGAAAAGAATTCTTGATTAATTCAGCCTGTTCACTTGGCGTAAATAACTTCCAAAAGTATTCTTCTTTTAAACTATTAAAAGATTTTCCGGTTAATTGTTCGCAGGCGCGGTTAAAACGTAAAATACGCCCCGAGGTATCAAATACTAAGAGCAAAATATTAGCTTTGTCCAGAACCGACGGTATCAAACCATAGGTTAATTCTAATTCACCTTCGGTCTTTCGCCGGCGGTTAATAATAATTTGAAAATATACGCTTAGTGTTATAATAAAAAATACTACCCATAAACGTATCCACAAAATGTAAGAACCGGGAATAAAGATTTCGGAAGATAAGTTAGCGGTCTTAAAAATAATAAAATCAAAAAGCGCTGAAATAAGCCAATAGAATAAACTAAAAAATAAAGCTACTAGCAGCATTTTATTATAAAATATTTTCTTATCCTTTTATCTATTTTAATTATTTAAAGCTAAGTGTCAAGTTTAGTTAAATATAATATTAAAAAACGATTAGCTCTAAAACTCGACAATTTGTATTATGCAAAGGCTAAAGCTTAATGTCAAGAATTGCTTAAAGATATCTCGTGAATATATTAGAACCATCACCGATATTTTCTTTCCTCGTCTCTGTTTATCCTGTAATAAAAAGATTTCTGGCGACTATCTCTGTTTAAACTGCCAAGAAAAGATAATATTTCTTAAGCCGCCCCTCTGCCAATATTGTTCAAAGCCAATACCGACAACAATAGACCCTATTTGCAGAAAATGCTTAAATAATGACTTTTTTTACGACCGCATAATAAGCATCACCGAATATAAAGATCCGATAACAAGTTTAATCCGCTGGTTTAAATATAAAAATTACGACTTTATAGCCGAATTCCTGGCGCAACTAATGACAGCGCACTTAGAAAAAATAAAATTTGACTTTAGCGGTTATAACCTTATAACTTCTGTACCGATGCATAGGGACAAGTTAAAAACCAGGGGCTACAACCAAGCAGCAGTTTTAGCAAAATTGTTATCAAACTATTTTAAAATACCCTTCAGTAATGATATAATGACCGTGGTAAATATAAGGCCTTCGCAAACAAAATTGTCTCAAGATAAGCGTAAAGAAAATATCGAAGGCATTTTTCGGGGACGGAAAAACTTAAAAAATAAAAAAATAATCCTTATTGATGACATTCTTACTACCGGCGCTACCGTTAACTCTTGCTGCCAAGAACTCAAAAGAATGCAAGCAAGCATTATTACGGTCATAACTTTAGCAAAAGCCTAAAAACAAGATAAAGTATTGTTAATAAAAAGATGAAAATATTAAGAAATTACATACTTAAAGACTTCTTCATTATTTTTATTTTTTCCCTTTCTACTCTAACTATGGTAATGCTTATGGGAAATTTAATGAAAATCTCGGATATGGTAATAAGAAAAGGGGTTAATATCGTTGACGCTATCGAAATATTTTCTCTCTTTATCCCCTATTTATTAGGCTTTACTATCCCGCTTTCTTTTCTATTAAGCGTATTGTTATCGGTCGGAAGATTAGTAGCCGATAACGAAATTACGGCAATAAGAGTAGCCGGCATCTCTCTTTTTAAAATCTTAAATGTTTTTCTGATTTTGGGAGTGGCATTTTCTCTCTTTTTATTTATCCTTAACGACCAGGTAATACCGAGCTTCCATTACCGTTATCGAAGCAAAATAAAGAATATCTACTCAAAAAATATCTCATCCCTAATCGAACCGGGAGTATTCTTGGAAAATTTTCAAAATTACGTTCTTTATGTAGCGGATAAAAACGAAAATAAGCTAAAAAATATTTTCATCTATGAAATAGATAAAGAAAACAAAATGAATA
>JAGOLA010000077.1 GCA_017994375.1 Candidatus Omnitrophota bacterium
TAATTAGAGAGTGGCCCCTGCAAGGCAAAGCTTAAACCAAATCCAGCTACGCTAACACCGGCGATTAGGGGAGCAATCTCAATTCCAAACTTTCCTAAAGCTACTACGACAGCAAAAGCTATTATTAATAATTTGACTGTTTCGGCGATAAATTTAGTAACGGTAACATCGACTTTCTTTTTATCAAGCAGGTTTTTGACTAAATTGCTAATATATTTGCCTACCCACCATCCTATGACAATAACGATAACACCGCCTAAAACTTGGAAGCTGTATTTAACGAAAAATTCAACTATCATATCAAGAAGATTTTTAGCTGTATTTAATTGTTCTGCAGTAACTTCTTTAATGCTTTTGGCCTCTGATTGGGCTAAAGCCATAATAGGCATTAATAAGGCGCTCAAAAATAATAATACCTTTTGATATAGTGATTTAATTATTCTCATTGTTATCCTCCCAAATAATATAAACCAGTATATACCCTATAAATAAAATTTGGCAAGGAAAATAATTATGAGATAACTTCATTTATCTTTTGTATAACTTTATAAGCCTCGGTTTTACCTAATTCTCTTGCTTTGTTAAGATCTTGCAAGGCTTTGTGATAATCTCCTAAGACTGATTTTACCACTCCTCGAAAAAAATAAGCATCCGCATGTTTAGGATTAAGTGCTATTACTTTGGTATAGTCCTCTATTGCCCCTAGATAATCTTTAATCGTAGACTTAACCCTACCTCTATCAAAATAAGCAGCTTCATATTCAGGATCAAGTTCTGTTGTTTTGGTATAGTCCTCTATTGCTTCTTCATAATTTTTTATTGCAGAATTAACTGCGCCTCGAGAATAATAAGCATCTGCACGTTCAGGATCAAGTTCTATTACTTTAGTATAGTGCTGTATTGCTTCGGTATATTTTTTCATAGCCTCGGATTTTTCTTTTAAACCAAGATCTACTACTTTAAGATAGTACTGTATTGCCTCGGTGTAGTTTTTAACAGCTTCAGCTTTCTTTTGACGATAATAAGCGTCTTCTTTCTCATAGCTAGCATTCATCTCATTGGTATAATCCTCTACTATCTCTTCGTGGTTTATTGTTTCTTTTCTTTCTTGCCCTTTATCGATAATCCGACTTTCAGATTCCACAATATCTTTGTTATCTTCTGTACCGTTTACCTTGCTTTTAGAATAATGAGGGTCGCTTTGTTTAATCTGTTTTTCAACAAAAAATAAAAAAATAAAAAGAAAAATGAAAATAAAGAGTACCCATCTTATTGTTCCCCAATAATCAGGCTCATTTCCCAAATTTTGGGGATTAGACCCTTGATCCCAATTTGTTTTATTAATCTTCATATAAGTATTATATATCAACGAACTATGAACAGCTAAATATTTTTATCGGCGGTAGGTAAAAATAATCTCAAAATTAAGATTTTATATTATAGCGAATATAAGCTATTAGTTAGCAGATAGTTGTATGGCAAGGGACTGTCCTCTTATCTTTCCTTATCTTTACTAATAATTAAGTCCATTCTTTCCCATGAATAAGAAAGTGACGGTTTTTGCGGTAAAAGTTGATATCTTATTTTAGGAAATGATTCCAAAATTTTAAAAATGTCATCAAACTCAAGGTGTCCAACTTCCTTATGATAAGCTCCAAGAGTTTGTTCAACCATTCTTTTTAACTGCCTTTTTCTTTTTAATCCCATTATTCTTTCTTTATTTGCTATTATTACACAAAGCCAATATATAAATTCACTAAGTTGAAATAACAGAAAAAAAATAACTTTATGAAACAAAGATCGTTTTTGGGATGAACGTCTTGGGGGTAGAGAATAAATGAAGTTATTAAGTGTTCTTAGAGCGAGATAAATATTTCCTCTGAAGAGCATTTTTACTAGGTATGAAAGATAAGCCTTGCGAGAGTTTCCGGACATATGAAATTTAATTGGGAGGTCACCTATTAAAATAACTCCATTAGGTTTTAGAACTCTAATGACTTCATTCAGAACCTTTTTTGTATTTTCTAACGTTCCTAAATAATGGAAAACCGAGTACGATACAATCTTCGAGAAGTATCTATCGTCATAAGGAAGAGATGCTGTAATATTTCCCACTAAACATTCAACGTTACTGTTTTGGTTTAATTTTCTTTTTAGGATATTAATAGCGGCTTCAGAACCGTCAAAAGCATAGACTTTTTTTACAACATCTTTGATTCTCATTGTAAGAAGACCGGATCCTGAACCCAAATCTAGTACAATATCGTCTTGCAAAAAATTCAATTTTTCAGAGATATCCCTAAATATCTCTTCGATATCTCTAGAATTAGTCCCCAATCCTCTTCCAGATGCTTGATACTCATCTTCTGGCCCGTATATCTTGTAAAAAGCTTCATATTCTGATTGATAAAAATCAAAAATTGTTTTGTCTTGCTCTAACTTCATAAGTTTGGGGGGGGGGACGGTTCCTTCATTTCTTACTTATTATATACCAATATATTGCAAAGGAATAATTATTTTGTGCTCGGTGGGATAAGAAAAATATAGCCCGAGGCAAATACCTCGGGCTTATTTTTCTAATTGCGGGGAGACGATTTGAACGTCCGACCTCAAGGTTATGAGCCTTGCGAGCTACCTGGCTGCTCCACCCCGCGTATTTTCTGCGTTAATACTTGTAAACCTTCCTGATAAAAAATTACTTAGTTGCTTTTTAAGGAATCTATGGCCTGAACCGCTTTTAAGAAACTTTTCCCGACCTTGAGCGTCCTTTATGTCAAGATAAGCTTCATAGTATATCAATTCTAAAGGTTTTCTGTGCTTTGTGGAAATTACTTTACCGCTGTTGTGTGCCAGCAATCTTTCAGCGATATTTTCAGTAAAACCGATGTAAAATTTTTTATCAACTTTACTAAGCAATAAATATACAAAGAACATTTATTATGGTTATGAGCCTTGCGTCCCGTAAAATTCGCTTCGCTCATGTACGGGACTTTGCCCGTAAAATTCGCTTCGCTCATCACGGGACACACGACGCAGTACGAGTAAAGTGTATTCTAATGACTTATTCTTCGATGTCAATAACTATTTCCTCTTCCTTGGCTACTCCTAAGTCGTCACGGGCTATCTTCTCGTATAGATAAGGCTCTTTTTTTAGATTTTTGAGTTTATCTTCGTAACCGCCTACTTCTGCTTTAAGCTTATCTATTTCTAAGCTAAGTTTGATGTTTTCATCTTTGAGCTGTTTTAACTTGGCATAATTAGGAAAATAGATAATTATCGCCAAAAAAGTAACAGCAATTAATATTAAGGGACTTAACCACTTAAGATATTTTATACTTAAAAGTTTTGCCGCCATAACGGGCTAATTTGCCTAACTCTTGCTCTATTCTTATCAACTCATTATACTTAGCTACTCTATCGGTGCGCGATAAAGAGCCGGTCTTTATCTGGCCGCAGGACTTACCTACTGCCAAATGGGCAATAGTAACATCTTCGGTTTCACCGGAGCGATGAGAAATTACCGAAGTATATTTAGATGCAGCGGCCAAATCAATGGCCTCGATAGTTTCGGTTAAAGTACCGATTTGGTTTACCTTTATTAAAATAGAATTAGCGATATTTTTATCGATTCCCTGCTTTAAGCGCTTGGTATTGGTTACGAATAAATCGTCTCCTACTAATTGAATTTTTTTACCTAACTTATTGGTAAGCTTAGCCCAGCCTTCCCAATCGTTTTCATCTAAACCGTCTTCTAAAGAGACAATGGGATACTTATCGGCTATTCGGCAATAAAAATCAATCATATAATCAGAATCAACTCTTTGACCTTCAAAGAGGTATTTTCCTTCCTTAAAGAAAGAACTGGCAGCTGAATCTAAGGCTAAAGCCACCTCTTTAGCCGGTTTATAGCCGGCTTTACTAATAGCTTCAATTATTAACTCCAAAGCCTCTTCGTTTTTGTTTAAATTCGGGGCAAAGCCGCCTTCATCTCCTACCGAAGTAGAAAGGTTCTTGGACTTTAAAATAGCTTTTAGGCTATGGAAAACCTCGCAAGCTGCCCTTAAAGCTTTAGTAAAACTGCTAAATCCTAAAGGAGCAATCATAAACTCCTGGATATCTAAATTATTATCGGCATGCACTCCGCCGTTTAGGATATTCATCAAAGGTAAAGGCAATAAATTAGCCTTATTTTTTCCAAGATAATAGTATAAGGGAACTTTTTTAGAGCAAGCTGTGGCTTTTGCTACCGCCAAAGACACTCCTAAAATAGCATTGGCACCTAACTTAGACTTATTAGCAGTACCGTCAAGCTCTAACATTAAGCGGTCTATCTTTCTAAAATCGGCTTCTTTATTTTTTATCTTGGGAAAAATAATTTTCTCTACATTATTAACGGCCTTCAAAACTCCCTTACCGAAAAATCTTTTATCGCTGATATCGCGTAATTCTAAAGCTTCGAATTCGCCGGTAGAAGCTCCGGAAGGAACCGCGGCCCGGCCGAAACTTTTATCGCTTAATACTACATCCACTTCTACAGTAGGATTTCCCCGTGAGTCTAAGATTTCCCGCGCTTTGACTGACTTAATCTTTGCCATAAAACCTCCCTTAAAATTGATTTATTAATAATGATATTAAACCGTAAATTAATCCTTATTTATTGACTATTATCTATTTCTGATAGAGGCCGGTTATTTTAGCTTCAGCTAAGATATGCCCTTTCATAGCTTCTATGACTTCGCTCTTAGAAACTCCCTTCGGTAAAGTTAAAACCGTATCTAAAGCGTAAAGGCTGAAAAAATAGCGGTGGGCTTTACCTTGCGGCGGACAAGGACCTTTGTATCCTACAGTACCAAAATCATTTAAGCCCTCGATGACTCCTAAAGCTGTTAGCTCTTCCGGGCTGATATTTTCTTTGAACTCTTTTAAGTCGCTAGGTATATTAAAAGCTACCCAATGGACCCAAATTTTAAAAGGGGCATCGGGATCATCGCCTATCAAAACCAAACTTTTAGTTTTGGAAGGTACATCTTTCCAAGAAAGCGGCGGTGAAAACCCCTGGGCATCGCAAGTATAACGGTCGGGAATATAACCCTTATTTTCAAAAGCGCTGCTTTTAATTTCTAAAGCTAAAGCCGGCAAGCTAAAGCTAACTGCTATAATAATTAATATTACTACCTTCATTTATCCTCCTCTAAAACTTATCTGTTCGACTGCTCTTATCAAAAAAGCTTATTTTCGAAAACCTTCTTTAGAACACTCTCATCGACAGTAAGAGAGAATCTTATAAAACCCTCGCCATATTTCCCAAATCCTACTCCGGCAGTAGCAATAATTTTTTTCTCGGATAATAAGTATTTGGAAAAATCTAAAGAAGACTTAAATTTAGAAGGAACCTTAACCCAAACATAAAAAGTAGCCTGGGCGTAAAAGTTCTTTAATCCGGCTCTTTGCAGATTTTCGGTAAAAAAATCGCGCCGTCCCTTAAAAATACTTCTTAAATTATCGGTATAATCGCCTTCCTTATCCAGAGCAACTATACTGGCCTCTTGGATAGCACCAAATACGCCGGAATCAATATTGGATTTAACTCTTAATAAATTTTTTGCTAACTCTTTGTTACCGCAAGCCCAGCCAATGCGAAAGCCGGTCATAGAAAAGGTTTTAGACAAAGAATGAAACTCTAAAGCCACTTCTTTGGCGCCTTCAACTTCTAAAATACTAACCGGCTTATCTTCAAAGTAAACTTCCGAATAAGCATTGTCATAAGCGATAATAATACCGTAGCGGGAACAAAATTTAACCAGCTCTTTTAGAAAACCAAGCGGAGCTAAAACCGTGGCAGGATTATTAGGGTAATTTAAATAAATTATTTTGGCTTTGTTGCGAATAGTTAACGGGATACTTTTTAAATCCGGTAAAAAACTATTTTTTTCCCGTAAAGGCAATTCGTAAACTTTAGCTCCGGAAAAAACAGCCGCCGAACGATAGCCGGGATAGCCCGGCGAAGGAATAATCACGTAATCGCCGCTATTTACGAAAGCTAAAGGAAAATGTACCAGGCCCTCTTTAGAGCCGATTAAAGGGGCGATTTCCTCTTCTGCATCTAAGGTTACTTTAAAACGCCTTTCAAACCAGGCTTTTATGGCCTGGCGCAGCTC
>JAGOLA010000007.1 GCA_017994375.1 Candidatus Omnitrophota bacterium
GTCAAAGAGCTAGAAGCAGAGAAGATTAAACATTATAAATTAGCCGTCTATAAAAAATCGATAGCAAGCCTCTTTATCATACCGGCTTTGCGCCGAATAATAGAGAAGGAAAGTATCGATATAGTTCATGCTCGCAGTAGGGTGCCGGCTTGGATTGGTTTTTTTGCCACCCGTTTTAGCCGTGCTAATTTTATAACTACAGCCCACGGAGTCTATAAGAATAAATTTTTTAGTAAAGTTATGGGTTGGGGTAAATATGTAATTTGTCCTTCAACTGTAGTAGCAAGGCATATGAAGAAGAACTTTGATGTTCCGGAAGAAAAAATAGTAATTATAAAACGTTGGGTCGATTTAGATAAATTTAAGTTCATTAATTACGAAAAAAGGAAAAAAAGTAACATTATAGTCAGTATAGGGCGTATTTCATCTAGTAAGGGGTATGAATACCTGATAAAAGCTTTTAAAAAAGTTATCCGTATCAACCCTTATTTTAAGCTAAAAATAGTAGGCTCGCCCGATAAATCGAAAGTAAAATATTTTGAGAGTTTAAAAACTTTGGTTAACAGGTATGCCCTTAATTATAATGTAGAATTTGTAGGATTTCGTCAAGATGTGGAAAATATTCTATCTACAGCTAGAATTTTAGTTGCCCCTTCAGTAATAGAGGAATCATTTGGACGAGTAGTAATTGAAGCTTTTGCTTCAGGAGTCCCGGTAGTAGCAACAGAGGTAGGCGGTTTTAAAGAAATAATCGAGCACGAAAAAGACGGAATTTTAGTGGAACCAAAAAACAGCGAACAAATAGCCGATAGCATTTCAAAGATACTGGAAGATTCTAACTTGGCTAAAAATATGACAGATAGGGCTAGAAAGAAAGTTGAAAAGTATTATACAATGGAAGAGTGCCTTCAGGAAACAGAGAAAGTATATCATAAAACCCTGGAATCTCTACGAATTCTAGTAATAAAGACTTCTTCTTTAGGAGATTTAATTTTATCTTTGCCGGCACTATCTGAATTACGATATAGATTTCCCAAGGCCCAGATAAAACTTCTAACATCTAAGAAACTACAATCTTTTGTTTACGATTGTCCTTATGTTAACGAAATTATTGCTGTTGATGATAAACAGAGAAAAATAAAAAATATCTTTAAAATAGCTAAAGATTTACGTTGTCAATCTTTTGATTATATAATCGACTTGCAGAATAACCGTTTTTCACATCTAGTATCTTTTTTAAGTATTCCACGGCATTCTTTTGGCTATGCTTTGCGTTGGGGATTCTTGCTTAGCAAGAAAATAAGATATGACCGAAGCTTAAGGCCTTTAGATTCTCAAGAAAGAATATTAAACCTTTTAGGAATTAAGTTTAGGGAGAAAAAATTAATTTTTTGGGAAAGAAAAACCGAAATTCCTTATTCTTTGCCCGATAACCAATTAATCGGAATAAATATATCAGCCTCTAAAAAATGGCAGTCAAAAAATTGGCCATTAGAAAATCTAACTAAACTTATAGATTTAATTAATAAAAATTTAACCGATTTTCGTATCGTACTTATTGGAGATAAATATTCTCAAAGTTATGCCCAAAAAATAGAAAGTCTTTATCCGAATTGCCTAACTAATCTTTGCGGTAAAAGCACCTTCCATGATTTACCGCAACTATTAAATAAGCTTAGCTTACTGCTTACCCCTGATACTGCTACCTTGCATTTAGCAGTAGCCTTAGGTATTCCTACTATTGCTCTTTTTGGCCCTACTGATCCTGAACGACATACTGTTAAAAGTAATAATCTTTATGTTTTTGTTGAGAAAATAACTTGCTCTTTTTGTTATAAGCCCCAATGTAAATTAAAAGAAAAAAACCTTTGTTTAAAGAATATCTCTCCTGCTACTGTCTTTTCAAAAATTAAGGAGATATTAAAACAATAAAAAAGGAAGAGTTGAGTGAATATCCTAATTTTAGCTACACATCTTAATCCGGGAGGTATTTCCCGCTATGTTATAACCTTAGCCAAGAACCTGGTTAAATTAAACCATCAAGTCTGGATTGCTTGCGAAAAAGGCCAATGGGAGGATAAGCTAAAGAATTCGGGGGTACATTATAAATATATTCCTATCAAAACAAAGTCTATATTCAGTCCAAAGGTTTTGATTTCTTTTTTTTATTTGTTAAGATTCATAAGGCAAAATAAAATAGACTTAATACACGCTAATACGCGAGTTAGCCAATTTTTAGGCTTTCTAATTTATAAATTTAGCCGTATTCCTTACATAAGCACTTTTCACGGGTTTTATTCTTTTAAATTATCCCGAAAACTTTTTAAATTTTCTGGTCTTTTAACGATAGCGGTAAGCGAGGCCGTAAAGGAATATTTAATACGTGATTTTAAGTTTGATAGTAAAAAAATAATAGTCGTCCATAATGGTTTGGACATAGAAGAGTTTTCTAAGAGTAAAGTAAAAAGAGAAGATTGGGGATTTACTCCAAGCAATTATCTGGTAGGAATCTTAGGCCGGATTTCCGAAGAAAAAGGGCATCTCTTAGCTATAGAAGCTATGGAGATAATTATGTCTAAATATCAAAACATTTACTTTCTTATCTCCGGTGAAGGAAGGTTAAAAAAAGAGTTAGAAAGAGCGGTAAATCTCTCTAAAATAAAAGAAAGGGTTAAGTTTTTAGCTTTAGAGGCTAATAATTTTTTAGATATCATAGACTTATTGTTAATGCCTTCCAGAAAAGAAGGTTTTGGGTATTCTATTATCGAAGCTTTTGCTAAAGGAGTACCGGTGGTGGGATATAATACTGGCGGAATAGCCGAAATAATTAGAAACCGGCAAAATGGGATTTTATTCTATAATTATGACAGTATCACTTTAGCTAATGTAATTGAAGAAGTATTCCTACAAAAATCTTTACGGGAAAAAATTATAACTCAAGCCAGAAAGGACGTTTTATATTTTGGTAGCGAATTAATGGCTAAGAATACCGAAAAAGTTTATAAAAGTATCTTATGAAGTTTAAAAGATGGGTAAGCTGGGGCATTTTTTTTATCCTTGCTGCTTCTTTTTATCTTTATCTTAATTTAAATTATAGAACACCTATTTTTATGTATCACACTTTATGTAAAAGTGAATCGGGCGATAATACCGCAGTAGAGATAAGCGTTTTTAAAAAACAGATGGAGTTTCTTAAAAAAGGAGGCTATAAAGTAATATCTTTAAATCAGTATTGCCGGTTATTGGCTGAAGGAGAAAGTTTACCTCGCCATACTGTAGTTATTACCTTTGATGATGGTCATGATAATACTTTAGAAGCTGCCAAGATACTAAGAGATTACGATTATCCTGCTACTTTCTTTTTAATTAGCAACTTTTTAAATAAGGATGATTTTTTATCCACTGATGATATTTATTTTTTCCTTAAAAGTACTAAAATAGAGATAGGTTCGCATACACTTTTTCACGCTTACTTACCGTCTTTAAATTCAAGTCAGATAAAAAAAGAAATTTTTGAATCTAAAAAAAACTTAGAAAAAAAATTTGGTCAGAAAGTAAATACTATCTCCTATCCCGTAGGAGGATTTAATAAAGAAGTATTAGAAATAGTTAAAGATGCTGGTTATCTATGTGCTTGCACTACCAATAGAGGATTCTCCCGTGCTCTTGACCGTTTTGCTTTAAGAAGAGTAAAAATTACCAATAAAGATTTAGGCTTTCATTTTTGGCGAAAAGCCAGCGGATTTTATCAAATATTCGAACGAACTAAAGATCCTTTCTAACAGGTACCGCACACTTTTATGAAAAAAGTTCTCATTGTAAACGTCAATTGGCTAGGAGACGCTATTTTAACTACCCCTGTTTTTAAAGCTTTAAAAAAACAGCTATCTTTTTGCCATTTAGCTTGTATGTGCACGCCTAGAGTAAAAGAGGTTTTTGAAGATAATCCTTATGTAGATGAAGTAATAATTTTTGACGAAAAAACTATTCAAAGTAATATAATCAAAAAAATAAAATTTATCTCTTGGCTAAAAAAGAAAAAGTTTGATACCGTTTTTCTCATTCACCGTTCATTCACTCGGGCCTTTATTTGTTACTTGGCGGGGATAAAAAGAAGGATAGGATACCAACGATTCAAGAATTCCTTAGTATTAACAGAGAAAATTAGAAAACCGCCGGCTTCGATACATCGGCAGCAGTATTATCTTCATCTTTTTAAGGCAGTAGGAGTATCTTTTTACGATGAGAGCCCGGAGTTTTTCATAAAAGACAGTATTCTTAATAAAACAAAAGAATTATTAAGCCCGATCTATAAAGATCATGCTTTTTTAATAGGGATAAACCCTTCAGCTAATTGGGCGCTTAAAAGATGGCCGGCAGATTATTATGCCAAGTTAGCTGATAAATTAACGAAAGATCTTAATGCTGCGATTATTTTTATAGGAGCACAAAAAGATAAAACTATCGTAGAAAAGGTTATTAAGAGTATGAAAGAGAAACCTTATGATTTTACCGGAAAGACTACTCTTAAAGAATTAGGGGCGATATTAAGTCAGTTAAATCTTTTTATATCCAATGATTCTGGACCGGCTCACTTAGCAGCTTCTTTAGGAGTAAATACTTTAGTAATTTTTGGTCCTACTTCTGCCGAAATAACTGCGCCGAAAGGAAAAACAGTAACTATACTAAAAAAAGAAATTAATTGTTCTCTTCCTTGTTATAATTTAGAGTGCCAAGATAATATTTGTTTGACTAAAATAACTCCCGAAGAAGTTTATATTAAAATAGAAGCGCTTTTAGCCGATGTTAAAAAAAATAATTATTAATTTTCCTACTAATTTAGGAGATTCTATCCTTGGCTTACCAACCCTAGACAAGATACGGGCTAATTATCCTTATGCTACAATAACAGTAATAGCCTCTCCTAAAACCGAAAGTTTATTTTTAAGAAATAGTTTTGTAGATAAAGTTTTTATATTCGATAAATTCTGGAATTTATCCCGAAAGATAAAATTTATTATGGCTTTGAAAGATAGATACGATTTGATAGTCGATTTAAAAAATTCCCTGCTCCCTCTTATTTTAGGAGTTAGAAATAGAACACCTTTTATTAGAAATTTTCCTCCTAATAGGCATATAAGAGATAAATATTTACAACTTATCAGTAAGTTCGGTAATAAAGAAGGTATACCAGCTACTTTTCATTTAACTGATATCGAAAAAGCTAAATGGGAAAAATTAAAGTTATCATCTTCTTTAGTCATAGGTTGTTCTTCCCTTACTGCTGTTAAACAGTATCCTTACGAATATTTAAAAGAGGTTGTCAATATTCTTAATAGTAAATTTCCTATTATAATTTTAGGCACCGGAAGGGAGAATGAATTCTATAAAGATATCTTAGAATCTAAAGGGGTAGTGAATTTACTTGGCAAAACTAAGATTTATGAGGTATTTTACCTTCTAAAAAATTATGGCCGGGTACTTTTAGCCGTAGATTCTAGTATATTACACATTGGAAGTTACCTTAATATTCCTACGGTTGCTTTATTTGGACCTACAGCCCCTGCTAGATCTAAGCCTTGTTCTACTAAAAGTATTATTTTACAGAATAGCGATTTAGAGTGCTTGCCTTGCGAGAAATCTACTTGTAGCATCAATTATGATTGCATGAAGATAAAGCCTAAACTAGTGGCAGAAGCAATAGAAAAATTATGGTAAAAGAGCCCAAAAGAATATTGATAGTTAGAACCGATAGGTTAGGCGATGTAATTCTCTCTACAGCGGTTGTAGAAAATTTACGGTTAGCTTTTCCTAAAGCACGCCTTGCTTTTATGTGCCGGCCCTATACTGCCTCTATTTTAGAGTATAATCCTTATCTTAATGAAGTTATTATCTATGATAAAGATAATAAACATAAAAGCTTCCCAGCTTCTCTAAAATTTGCTTTTTATCTACGAAGAAAAAAATTTGATTGGGCGATTATATTACATCCTACTAACCGGGTGCATATAGTTACTTTTTTAGCTAGGATACCAATAAGAGTGGGGTGGAATAGAAAATATTCTTTTTTATTAACCAAAAAAATAGAGCATACTAAGCAAAAAGGATTAAAGCACGAATTAGAGTATACTTTGGATATCTTAAGGCATCTAAATATTCCTATAAGATCTAAAGAGACTTATTTTCCGGTTATTGAAGCCGCACAGACAGAAGTGGCAAATTTATTAAAAAAAGAAGGTTTAAAAGATACTGATAAAATAATTGCTATCCATCCTTCGGCATCTTGTCCTTCCAAACGTTGGCCGCAAAGTAATTTTTGTAAGCTAACAGAGCTGCTTAAACAGAAAATCGATGCTAAAATCGTAGTTATTACTTCCGAAAGCGAAAAAGAATTTGGCGCTGAAATCGTAAAAAAAGAGGATGTAATCGACTTTAGGGGAAAGTTAAATATTCTTGGAATAGGCGCTTTACTTAAACGTTCCGTATTATTTATCTCTAATGATTCTGGGCCAGTCCATATTGCTGCTAGTTTAGGCATACCGGTAATTTCCATCTTTGGTAGAAGCGATGCCGGACTTTCGCCTGCTAGATGGAAACCTTTAGGCAAGGAATCTTTTTATTTTCATAAGGATGTCGGTTGCCAAATATGTCTTGCCCATAATTGTCAAAAAGATTTTCTTTGCCTTAAAGAAATTACCCCCGAAGAGGTAGCCTTTAAAGCCATTTCTATTATTGGAAAGAGGTTAAACCTTTAAATTTTTAGAAAAAATGATTTGACAGGAAGGAGCCTTTGTGGTAAATTGACTCTCAATTGTGATTTAATTCACAAACCATTAATTTTTTCCCAACTAAATATTTAAAAATAAAGTAGTTAGTATGCTTTATATAGCTAAAGCAAAATTTGCTAAATTTCTAGAGGAATTAAAATCCGAATACGAGGTTTATCTTCCTCATAAAAAGGCTAATCAACGTTTCTACAAAAAATATACAGAGCTGGATGATAGTGTAGTAATAGGTGAGGTTAGGCCGTTTGAACCTCTTAAGGCTTTCTTTTACCGTGCTCGGGAGATAGTCGCCGAAAATTTTGAGCCTCATGCCCCGAATACTTTAAAAAAACCTTTTTGTATCGTTGGAGTAAAAGCCTGCGATCTTAAGGGATTTAAAGTACAAGATTATGTTTTTAAGAATCATGACTATCAAGATCCTTTCTATATTAGAAGGCGTCAGCAAAATCTAATAATTTCTGCTGATTGCACTTGTGCTATCGATACTTGTTTTTGTCTTGCCTTAGGGATTAAACCTTATCCTCAAGAAGATTTTGATTTGAACCTTTCTTTACTCCCCGAGGGCTTTATAGTAGAGATAGGTTCTTCTAAGGGTAAAAATCTTGTCGATAAATATAATTTTTTATTTGAAGAAGCATCAAAAGATAGAATAAATGAAAGAAATAGACAGCGAGAAGAGGTAACTCAAGCAGTAGAAAAAAATATTAAAGAAAATAAACTTGCTAACCAAGATTCTTATCAAGGGATAATAGAGAAAGGCTATGAATCCAAAATTTGGGAAGAAGAAGCTAAAACTTGTGTAGAGTGCGGTGCTTGTAATACCGTTTGTCCTACTTGCCATTGTTTTTTACTTTACGACGAGAAGAATGAAGCAAAAATGGCGCGTTTACGTATTTGGGATTCATGCTTAATAAAAGATTTTGCTAGAGTTGCCGGCGGTGCTAATCCTAGGCCAAAACTTTGGATGAGATTGCGTAATAGATTTGAGAAAAAGTTTGATTTTTTCCCTAAAGTAGCTAAAGTTTATGCCTGTACTGGCTGTGGACGCTGTATCTTGGCTTGTCCGGCTAAAATAGATATCAGGCGGGTATTAAATAAATTAGTTGCCAATGCAAGTAGATAAAAATCCTTATTGTCCGATTGAAGCTGTAGTAGTTGAAGTTATCCCGGAAACTCCTACTATTAAAACTATAAGGTTTAAACCAAAAGAGGTTTTGACTTTTAAAACCGGCCAGTTTATCGAATTAACTATTCCCGGAGTAGGAGAAGCTCCTTTTACTCCTTCTTCTAAACCGTCGGTAAAAGAATTAATGGAAGTAACGGTAATGAAGGTGGGTAAAGTTACCGATAAGATACACGAGCTTAAAAAAGGGGATATTATAGGAGTCAGAGGCCCTTTCGGACAAGGTTACCCTGTCGATAATTTTAAAGATAAAGAGATATTAGTTGTCGGCGGCGGCTGCGGTTTTGCCCCCTTAAGAAGTTTAATGTATGAGTTATTTAACCGAAGCGGTCAATTTAAAAAAATATTTTTTAGAGGAGGCTGCAAGCGTCCTAAGGAATTAGTTTATAGAAGCGAAATAGAACATTGGGCCCAAAGAGACGATTTAAATTTAAAAATCACTGTTGACGAAGGAGATAATACTTGGAAAGGTAATGTTGGTTTGGTAACCACCATATTAAAAGATGTAGAAATGGATTATAAAAATGGTATTGCTATTGTTTGCGGACCGCCGATAATGATGAAATTTACTACCAGGCAATTATTAGATATGGGATTTCAGGATAAAAATATTTATCTTTCCATGGAAAAGAATATGTCTTGCGGTATCGGTAAATGTGGCCACTGCAGGATAGGGACTTATTATGCTTGCAAGGACGGCCCGGTTTTCACTTACGACAAAATAAAGCATTTTCATGAAATTTGGGATTAGCAATATGAAGACAAGTGCTGAACAAATTCATCAAGGCAGAGTAAATATCGAGCCTAAAAAAGAAAAAGACAAAAGACTCTTTATTGATTTAGATATTTGCGCTAGCGGTAATTGCCAAGAATGCAAAATTCAATGCAGCTATTTTTACCATCCCGATAATAACGGAATTATTTCAGTAGTAGAGTTAGCAACTTATTATTTAGTTTGCCGTAGGTGCGAGGAACCGCATTGCGTTAATGCTTGTCCTAAGGAGGCTTTAGAACAGCAGAAAGATAAAGGTAATTTATTAATAAGGCATAGTATGCGTTGCATAAGCTGTAAATCTTGCTCTCATGCTTGTCCTTATGGTACGATTTATCCGGAAAATGTCCCTCTACTGATTCACAATTGCGATTTTTGTCTGGATAGGAGAGAGGAAAAGAACGAGCCTCTTTGTATAAAGACTTGTCCTTATGGAGCTTTAAGTTTAAAAAGCGCAGATACCAATTTAGACCAGAACACTTTTTTAGTTGGCGATAATATCATAGTGCATTCGACCCATTGGCAAAGAGAGAAAGCATGATTTATATATTGTATTGTATTTTATTAGGTTTTATTTTAACGGCAATAATAGGATTAATAGCCAGTTGGTTTGACAGAAAAATTACAGCCCGTTTTCAGTATCGGGTAGGGCCATCTTTCTGGCAGCCTTTTATAGATATAGTAAAACTTTTAGGAAAAGAGGTGCTTATTCCTAAAGAATCTTCCAAACTGATGTTTTTGCTGGCACCTTTGATAGGTTTATCCAGTGTAATCTTAGTGTCCACTTTATTTTGGTTAAATAATCTTAATCCTTCGCAAACTTTTTTAGGCGATTTGATAGTTGCTGTTTATTTGCTAATAGTCCCTTCGTTAAGTATTATCCTAGGCGGTTTTTCATCAAAAAATCCACTTGCCAGTATCGGTGCTTCTCGTGAAATAAAGCTTATTTTAAGTTACGAGTTACCTTTTGTATTAGCTTTGTTGGTCCCAATAATACAAGCTGGTTTTTCCATTAGAATTGGTGAAATATTAACTTTTCAAGCGCAAAATGGTCCGATAGCAGGCACTCTTTCCGGATTCTTAGCTTTGATAGCCATTATTTTTTGTATCCAGGCTAAATTAGCTTTAGCACCTTTTGATATTGCCGAAGCCGAAACAGAAATTATTAGCGGCCCGTTAATAGAATATTCCGGAGTTGCCTTAGGAATCTATAAGCTTACCAAAAATATGCTTTTATTTATTTTACCTTTCTTTTTGATAATTCTATTTATGAGTGGTTTAAAATTTAACGGTATAAATATTTTATATAGTATTTTGAAATATTTAGGTTTAGTCACTCTTATAACTGTTATAAGAAATACTAATCCCCGCCTAAGAATAGATCAAGCAGTGAGATTTTTTTGGGGACCAATGACAGTGTTGGCTGCAATAGCTGTTATTTTGGCTTTAACAGGACGGTAACGAAAAGCGTAAAACAAAAAATAAAATGAGTGTAAAATTAAAAGCTTTGTTGAAGTCACCGTGGGTTTTCCATTTATCCACTGGTAGCTGCAATAATTGCGATATTGAAATTTTGGATTGTCTTACTCCACGTTTTGACATCGAAAGGTTTGGTATGCTTTTAGCCGGAAGTATTAAGCATGCCGATGTGCTTTTGGTGACTGGTTCGGCAAATAGAAAGTGTATTCCGCGAATAAAAAATATTTACCAACAGATGCCAAAACCTTGTTTAGTGGTAGCTATAGGAGAGTGTTCGTTATCAAGAGGGATGTTCATTCATAGTTATAACTGTCCGGTTCCGGTTGATAAAATCATACCGGTTGATGTTTATATTCCTGGTTGTCCACCCCGGCCGGAAGCTATTATTGCCGGTGTGGTAAAGTTAATCGATAAGATTAAAAACGATTCTTTAAAAAAATGAAGCGTGAAGAGGTTTTAGCAAATTTAAAGGGAAAATTTAAAGAAGATATAGTCGCTATTTTCGATAAATCTCCTAAAAGAGTTTACATCGAAATTAATCCTAGTTCGATAATTAGAATAAGCCGCTATATTTTTAAGGATTTAGGCGCTCGTTTTAACATCGCCTCCGGAGTTGATACCCGTTTTCATATGGAGATTCTTTATCACTTTATGATTGAAGAGATAAATTTTTTAATTTCTCTAAGAGTGAAACTTCCTAAAGATAATCCCGAGATTGACTCTTTGACTGCGGTTTTTGAAGGAGCTAATTGGATTGAAAGAGAAATGCATGAACTTTTAGGGATAAAATTTAAAGGCCACCCTTGTTTAAAAAGGCTTCTTTTATCTGATGATTGGCCGCAAGGAGTGTACCCTTTAAGGCAAGATTACCAAGAGTGGGATAAAGACGCTATAAGAGATAGAGGAATATAATGGCTAAAACTATAGTACCAATTGGTCCTTACCATCCTTTGCAGGAAGAACCGGAGTTTTTTACTCTTACTGTAGAAGGAGAAAGGATTGTAGATATTGATGTCCAAATTGGCTATAACCATCGTGGTATTGAGAAGCTTTCGGAGAGAAAGACTTTTGACCAATCAGCCTTTGTAGTAGAAAGGATATGTGGAATATGTTCAACCAGCCATCCCTATGCTTATACCAAGGCAGTGGAGGATATCGCTGATATTGAAATTCCGCCACGTGCCGAATACATCAGAACCATTATTGCCGAAGGAGAGCGGATGCATTCACATCTTCTTTGGTTAGGCCTAGCCGGTCACTTCTTGGGCTATAACACGGTATTTATGTGGGCTTGGAAATTGAGAGAAGAGATACTGGATGTAATGGAAATTTTATCCGGGAATAGGAATAATTATGCCATGTTTAGGCCGGGAGGAGTAAGACGGGACATTAAAACCGAAGATATTCCTATTGTTATCAAAAAGTTAGATTCCATAGTCCCCACCTTAGAGATGCTTAAGAAAGCAATAGTAGACGATCCGGTTTTGCATGCTCGAACCAAAGGCATTGGTGTTCTCTCTAAAGAAAAAGCTGTCGATTTTTGTGCTTTAGGACCTACAGCCAGAGCTTCCGGCGTAGGCCGCGATATCAGAAAAGATTGTCCTTACGGAGCTTATGATAAAGTCGAATGGAATATGATAGTAGCCAATAATGGAGATGTCTTTGATAAAGTAGTGGTAAGAATTTTGGAAGTTTTTGAATCTATCAAAATAACTAAATACTGCCTTTTGAATTTACCCCAGGGAGAAATTGATGCTAAGGTAAAAAATATACCGGCCGGGGAAGGAATCGGACAAATAGAAGCGCCAAGGGGAGAATGTTTTCATTATATCCGTAGTGACGGTACTAATAGGCCGGCAAGACATAAAATAAGAGCTCCAACCTTCATGAATTTACCTACTTATAAGGCAACGGTTATCGGTGAGACCATTTCGGATGCTACTATAATTCTGGCAGCTATAGACCCCTGCTATTGTTGTACCGAGAGGATGGCCGTCCGCAGCCCTAAAGGTAAAAAGCTTTATACTGGCGAAGATTTAGTCAGACTTTCGCAAGAAAAGACCGAGAAAATTAAAGGAGACTATAAATGAAGGAGAAAATATTAGTTAGTATAAAACTTATGTCCGATATTATTATAGAAATGATTGAATTAGTTTACAAGGGGCTTATGGACAATGATTGCCACTATTTAGATAAAGTTTTGGATAAAGAAATAGCTTTGGACGATTTAGAAAAAGATATTATTTCTGTCGTTACTGATATCTCTAAAGATAACGAAAAAGATAAGACCGATTTTATTTTATATGCCCAGATAGCACAAAATTTGGAAAGAATAGGCGATGAAATCAGATCTTTAGTGGAAAGAATTGAAATAAAAATAGTCGATAGGCTTTTTTTTAGCGATGTCGGCGTTGAACAATATAAGGAAGTTTTCGGGAAAATGACAACTTCTGTCAATTTAACGGTTCAGCTTTTAAAAGAAGGTAAAAAAGACCTGATTAATACGATATTAAAAAATGGTGATGGCATTAAAGTTTTAATAGAGAAGTATAGAAAAGAACATCTTAAGCGTCTTGCGGAAGGAATATGCAAAGCGCGGGCGTCTAATATGTATTTTGATATGCTTGATTTTACCGGTAATATCGCTCGGCATTGTACTAATATTGCCAAGATAATTAAGGAGAATTAATGTTATTGGAATCTTTATTTCAAGCCGATAGATTAGCAATTTTTATGGCTTATGTCTCAGGCTTTGTCAGCATGCTCATCTTAATTTATTCGATAGGTTACACTAGAGGATATTCGCATAAGATAGAGTTTTTTTCTTTTGTAATGTTATTTTTGGCGGCAATGGCAGGGCTTATTTTTTCCCGAAATCTTCTTTTGATGTATATATTTTGGGAAATAACCGCTTTTTGTTCCTGGAGGTTGATAGGTTTCTATCGTAACGAGAGAGACCTTTGGTGTGCTGACAAAGCATTTTTAGTAACCTTCTTTGGAGCTTCGGCTATGTTAGTCGGTTTGATATTAATTTATCTTAATTACGGAACGTTTAATTTTGATGCTTTAAGAGGTAAACCCTTAAACAATATAATTTGTATCCTTCTTTTATTCGGAATTTTTTCTAAATCGGCACAACTGCCTTTTTCAAGCTGGTTACCAGATGCCGGAGTAGCTCCGACTCCGGTAACCGCGCTATTGCATGCCGCTGTTCTTGTTAAAATTGGTGTTTATGCTTATGCTAGGCTTTTTAATGATATTTTTATTATTTTTGATAAAACTCGGGAAATATTGCTTATGATAATTTTATTATCAGGCTTTATAGCCGCAGCTAGCGCGCTTTTAGATCGGAATATAAAAAGAATATTAGCCTATTCTACGGTAAGCCAACTATCTTATATTTTTCTGGGACTACTTATTAATAATGTTATAGGCATTACTGCAGCATTGTTATATATTTTAGTACATTCTATCGGCAAGGCCGGTTTATTTCTTAGTATCGGAATAGTGGAGCAAAGTACTCATCAAAAGAATTTAGATAATTTAGGAGGTTTGATAAACTTTATGCCAATAGTGGCTTTTTCGTTTCTATTAAGCGCTTTTTCGATAATAGGTTTACCGCCTTTTGGAGGATTTTTTAGTAAGTTTTATGTAATATTGGCAGCGGTACAGTCAGAGCATATTTTTGCTGCAATATTAGCTATTCTTACTGCTGTTTTTACTCTTTTATATTTAATAAGGCTTTTTGACGGTATTTTTTTAGGAGAAGTTAAAACCAAACCCAATTTAAAAATACCTTATAGTATGATAACTGTTATTTTAATATGTGGTTTAGTATCTTTAGCTATAGGTTTATTCATTCAATATCCTTTGGGAGCAGCTAAGAATATAGCTATAGTACTTAGCAATAGATAACTATGAATATTTCACTTTTTTTTAGTATCTTTACTTGGATTTTAGGAATAGCGATTTTGTTATACTCTTATTTCTTCTTAAAAGGAAGAAAGCGTTATCTAGAATTCTTTTTATATGGATTACTTACTTTAATTATTGCTACAAAAGCATTTAAGACCGACGATTTCTTGATTTTTTTAATTTTTTGGGGAGTTTTACTTATCTTACTTTATGCGATGCTTTCCATAGGTTCTTTTAAAACAGCTTCCCGAGCTTTGGCTATTTTAGGGATAGCTGATTTTTGTTTAATTATCGGAATAATTTTTCTTATCTCCATTACTAAAACGACTTCTATGAATATATCTCCTGTATCAACCGATAATTTATTTAGCATCGTGACTTTTATGCTCATTGCTATAGGAGCTATAGCTAAAGCCGGTGTCTTTGGTTTTCATAATTGGATTATCGAATCCGCAGAAACTAACCCGTCGGTTACTATGGCTTTTTTCCCGGCCTGTCTCGATAAATTTATAGGAATTTATCTATTCTTAAGAGTATTTAAAGATTTTTTTATCGTAAGCGACTTACTAAAGATTATTTTTATGGGTATAGGTGCTCTAACCATACTATTTGCTGTATTGCTAGCTCTTATTCAGCATGATATGAAGAAGCTATTGGCTTATCATGCTGTAAGCCAAGTAGGCTATATGGTTTTGGGGATAGCATCTGGTACCTTGTTAGGCATGGTAGGAGGTTTATTCCACATGCTTAACAATACTATTTATAAATCTTCTTTGTTTTTGAATTCCGGCAATATTGAGTATACAATTGGCAAGACGGATTTAAATGAAATAGGTGGTTTAGCTAAATATATGCCGGTTACTTTTTTAGCTACAGTGATAGCTTCTTTTTCTATTTCAGGTATCCCGCCTTTCAATGGATTTTTTTCAAAGTGGATAATTTATCAGTCTTTAATTACTAACGGTTCGGTTTCTTTTTTGGCTATTTGTAAGATGGTATTTTTAGTAATAGCTTTATTTGGATCAGCTTTAACCTTAGCTAGTTTTTTAAAAATTATTTACAGCGCTTTTTTAAATACTCCTCCTAAGGAAAATATAAAAAAGATTAAGGAAGTACCTTTTATTATGCAACTTCCAATTTTATTTATGAGTATTTTATGTATTGGCTTTGGTATATTTGCTAATAATCTAGTCATCAAGCCTTTTCTTGCACCTTTATTCGATGAAACTTTAGTACCTTCTGGTTTTTGGGCGTCCACGGTAGCGACTGTTTTAATGGTCTTGGGTATAGCCTTAGGGTTTGGCTTTTATTTTCTTAGCCGATTACCGGTAAGAAAAAATAATATTTTTATTGGAGGCGAAGAATTAGCTGACAGCAGAGTCTCTGGAACCGATTTTTATTTAACTTTAAAAGAAACCCAACCTTTAAGATTATTTTATAATTCTAGCGATAAAGGAGTTTTTGATTTCTATACAGGTATTACTACTTTTTTGAAAGTAATTTCTTATATTTTTTATTATAGCATCGATAGAATAATAAATTTTACCACCAACGCTGTAGGAAAATCGGTTTTTGGTGCCAGTATTTTATTGAAAAAATTACATAATGGACTTTTAGACAGGTATGTTACCTGGCTTATTTTAGGTTTAGTGCTAGTCATAGGAGTTTTATATAGATGCTTGAGTTGTATTTAGTAATGGCATTTATGTTATTGGGGGCCTTAGTAGCGGTATTTATGCGTGGTTTGCTTTCTAGCGTAATATCCGTAGGTGCCGTTGGTTTAGGCTTATGCGTTATGTTTTTACTGCTTAGAGCGCCAGATTTAGCTATAACGCAACTTGTAGTGGAAATTCTGATGTTAATTATTTTAATAAGAGCTACGGTAAAACGAGGAGTATCGCGTATTCAGAATAGGTCTAGCCTTTGGATATTCATTGGTTTTTTTATTTTTTCAGGGGTATTTCTTTTTATAAGTTATTGGGCAATAAAGGAAATACCAGCTTTTGGAGGAGCTCTTATGCGAGTATCTGATTTTTATATTACCAATGCTATTTCTAAAACCGGTGCTGCTAACATCGTTTCTAGCATTATCCTTGATTTTAGGGCCTACGATACTTTCGGAGAAGCCACGGTTCTTTTTGTATCAGCAATAGGCGTTTTAGCTCTTATGCGCAGCAAAGGGAGGAAAGAAGGCAAATGAAAGGAATGAGTTTAGTTGTTAAGCGGATAACCCGTTACACCGTAGGTTTGATTCTTCTTTACGGTATTTATATAGTACTTCACGGTCATTTAACTCCCGGAGGAGGTTTTGCCGGCGGAGTTATCATTGCGCTTAGCTTTATTCATCTGGTACTTGCTTTTGGTAAAGAAGAAGCTAAAAAAAGTATATCTCCGGACGCTATCTCATTAGGAGAATCTTTAGGTGCTATTTTTTTTCTTGCTATAGGATTAATAGGTCTTAGCGGAGGGTCTTTCTTTTTTAATTTTTTTCTTAATAAAGGTGAACCTTTTAAGTTGTTAAGCGCCGGTACCATACCTCTTTCCAATATTGCGATTGGTCTTAAGGTAGGAACAGGGCTCTTTGCAATTTTTACGGCACTTTCGGTTTTCCGGATAAACGAAAAAGAAGGTGATTAAATGCTTATTCTATTAATGGATATAATTTTGTTTTTAATCGGTTTTTATGCTTTGGTAATTCATAGAAATATTATTAAAAAAGTAATAGGTTTTGGCATTATGGAGTACGCCGTAAACTTATTATTTGTACTTATTGGCTATCGTTTTTCAGGAGAAGCCCCTATTATAAGCCCGGACAGTAAAAACTTACTTTTTGTAGACCCTCTTCCACAAGCATTAGTTTTAACATCTATTGTGATTAGTCTTGGTGTAACAGCTCTTATGGTAGCTCTTTGCATAAAGATTTATCAACATTATGGGACATTCGATATTGACCAAATAAGGAGGCTTAAGGGATGAATATCTTAGTCTTATTTGTAGCACTGCCTCTGTTAGCAGCTTTTGTCTACCCTATCTTAGGTAAGTTAGCTAGGCGGGATTTTGATGAAATAGCTTTTGCAGTTACATCTTTTCTGGGAATTTTATCTTTATTAATAGTTACTAACTCATCAGCTTTTCCTATAGTGTATAGTTTGGGTTCTTGGAAATCACCTATCGGTATTAGTTGGTTACTGGATTCTTTAAGCGCTTTTATGTTAGTTGTTATTAATGTTATTACTTTTTTTATAGTACTTTTTTCAATCAATTATATGAATCAATATACTTCTAAATGGAAATATTATAGCTTGCTTATGATTATGCTCGGCGGCCTTAACGGAGTAGCTATAACGGCTGATTTATTTAATCTTTATGTATTCTTAGAAATAGCAGCTATAGCTAGCTATTCTTTGGTTGCCTTTGGTACCAAAGCCGAGGAGATAGAGGCCTCCTTTAAATATATGGTATTAGGGAGTATTGCTTCGGCTTTTATCTTAATAGGTATAGCATTTATTTATGCTAAAACTTCAACCTTAAATATGTTTGATATCGCTAATACCCTTTCTTTAAACGGTAGTGCTAATATTCTGTTAATAGTTGTTTGTGGATTATTTATCGTAGGATTTGGATTAAAAGCCGCTTTGATTCCTTTTCATGCTTGGTTACCTGACGCTCACCCTTCGGCACCGGCACCGATATCGGCTATGCTGTCGGGATTGGTAATCAAAGTTATCGGAGTTTATTCTTTGGTTAGATTAATTTTTAATGTTTTTTCCTTTAACTTACTTGTTTCCCCGATTATCTTGACATTAGGTATACTTTCGATGTTTTTAGGTGTTATTTTAGCCATAGGACAATGGGATTTTAAAAGACTCTTAGCTTATCACTCGATAAGCCAAATAGGTTATATCGTAGTAGGGTTGGCTTTAGGTACGCCTTTGGGTATTGCCGGAGGGTTATTTCATCTTATGAATCATTCGGTGTTTAAATCCTTACTGTTTTTAAATGCCGGTTCAGTCGAGTATGCTACCGGAACAAGAGATTTAAAAAAACTTTACGGCTTACAGGAAAAAATGCCGCATACTGCCTGGACTTCTTTAGTAGCTTCGCTTTCTATAGCCGGCGTTCCACCTTTCTGCGGATTTTGGAGCAAGTTTATTATAATTTTGGCTTTATTCCAATCAGAAAGGTTTTTCTTAGGATGGTTGGCGGTAATATCTGGAATAATTACTTTGGCCTCTTTTCTCAAAGTTCAAAAGTATGTCTTTTACAGAAAGTCATCGGCTATTCCTTTAGTGGTAAAAAAAGTCCCTTTATTTATGCATTCGGCTATGATCGGATTAGCCGTGCTGTGCATAGTATTGGGATTATTTTTTAAACCTTTAATGGATAATATATTAATGCCGGCTGCTAAAGTTTTAGGTAATAACAGCAGCTATTTTTCTTCACTTATAGGGTATTGATATGACAAGAACAAGTTCTCGCATTATCACTTTCTTTGTAGCTTTAATTATTTGGCATATTCTTTCTTGGGATTTAAGTTGGGTAACAACAGCGGTAGGAAGTGTTATCGCTATTTTGGTATCGTTTATTAGCGGGCATCTTTTTACAGATTCTCCTAACAAATGGATAGAACCCAAGCGTTATTTATATTTTTTGCTTTATTGCTTTACTTTTTTAGAAGAGTGCTTTAAAGCTAATATCGATGTAGCTTTAAGGGTTATAAAACCTAATATGCCTATTAATCCGGGTATTGTTAAAGTTAAGACGCATTTGAAGACCGAGACGGCATTAACTTTTTTAGCTAATTCTATTACCCTTACTCCTGGTACTCTTTCAGTGGATATCGATGATAAAAGAGGCATTATTTATATTCATTGGATTGATGTAAAAAATAAAGATATAGTAGAGGCAACAAATATCATAGTCAGAAGATTTGAAAATATAATAGAAAAGGTGTTTGAATGAAGAATTTAAGGTGGTTTATAGGCCTTCTGGTAATAATACTTTTAGCGTTAATAATAATTAGTTCTTCTTTATCTTTATCGACAAAGTTGCTATTACCTTTAATCTTTGCGGGATTTTTAGCTCTTTTTAGGGTAATAAAAGGCCCGACAGCGGCGGATAGAGCCGTAGCTTCCGATGTTTTAGGGATTTTGATAATAGGAATTTGTGCTATCTTTGCTATCTTTACTAAAAAATATTGGTATATGGATATTGCTATAGCTTGGGCCCTACAAAGTTTTATCGGAGTATTGGCTTTGGCAAAGTATCTGGAAGGGAGAAATTTTGATGATTGAGATATTAGCGTATATATTTATAGGCGTAGGCTTGTGTTTTGATATTTTAGGCTGTATTGGTTTAGTAAGATTACCGGATGTTTATAATAGGTTGCAAGCTTCTACTAAATGCGTAACTTTAGGAACTTGCGGCATAATGTTTGGGGTATTTTTATTGGAAGGATTTAATGAAGGCGGATTAAAAGCTATATTAGTAATAATTTTCTTATTTTTAACAGCTCCTACGGCAGCCCATGCTCTTGCTAAGGCAGCATATAAGAGTGGTATTAAGCTATGGGATAAAAGTTCCGTTGATTATTACAAAGAAGCAAAGGAGTTCTTGGAATGAGGTTGCCTAAGATTAGAGAGATAATAGAAGCTATTAAGGCGTTAGTCAAAGGGCCTTATACTTCGAATTTTCCTCGAAAACCTTTTAAGCCTCACCCTAATTTTCGTGGCCAACCTAAGTTTAACGAAAAAAAATGTGTTGGTTGTTTGGCTTGTGAAGAAGTTTGCCCGGTTGGTGCTATTGACCACATAGATATTACTGATGACCCCAATAACTCTCGGCGTATTATGATTCATTATACCGATACTTGTATATTTTGCGGTGAGTGTGAAGCTGCTTGTATAGCGGATCATGAAGGAATAAAACTTTCTAACGACTGGGAGCTTTCTTTCTTTAATCGTAAGGAATCCCAAGAAACTATAGAAAAGGAGTTGCAGCTTTGCGAAATTTGCGGTAGAACGATAGCAGCTCGTGACCATCTAAAGTGGATTGCCGAAAAAATAGGAGAACTTACTTATTCTAACCCCACACTATATCTTTCTCGTCTTAAAAGCCTCGGTATTATCGATGAAAATATAATTTCAGCCCTAAAAGATGAAGGTCGCTCTGACCGAGTAAAAATAATTTGCGCTTCTTGCCGAAGAAAAACTACTTTAACTACCGAATAAAATATTTAGTTTTTGTATATGTTAGAAAAAAATATTTTTAAAGAAATTCTTAAAGGTCGGGTAATAATAATTGGTGTAGGTAATATTTTACGGGGGGATGATGCTTTAGGCCCGATTTTTATTAAAAAGTTGACGCAAAAATCAAAAATTACTTGTTTTGATGTTGGAGTTTCGCCAGAGAATTATATCGGTAAGATTGCCAGAGAAAATCCCGATACGATATTAATTATTGATGCTTTATATTTGAACAAACCTTGCGGTGAATACGCAATTTTAGGACCTTCGGAAATAACTAACAGCGGTTTTACTACTCATGATATTTCACCAGCCATATTTTTAGAACTTTTAAAAATAAAGACTAACGCTAACATATATTTTTTAGGAATTCAACCAAAGAACACTTCCTTTGGCGAAGGGTTAAGCCAAGAAGTGAAAAGCACAATTTCTTCTTTATTTAAGTTAATAATGGAGGTTCAATATGCATGAGACTCATTTAATAGAACCTATAATTAAAGGAATATCTGAACATGCCAAAAGAGAGGGCGCTCAGAAAGTGACTAATATAAAGTTAAAGATAGGGGCTTTAGCTTGTGCTAATGAAAGTTCTTTTCGGGAAACTTTTTCTGTTCTTTCTAAAGGAACTTTGCTTGAGAACGCTAAATTAGAAATAACTATGTTTCCCGGTACTAATGTTCAGGTTTTATCTTTTGATGTCGAATAAGATCCGGTTGAAATTAATGAATAAATATTAAGGAATTAAATCCCGGAAAATCTGAAAGATTTTCCGGGATAATTCGACTAAACAATTTTTTTCAAAAATTATAGTCTCATTATGTGTTACGCTATACCAGGTAAAGTTAAAGAAATACAAGATAAAAAAGTAATAGTAGATTACTTTGGCGAAGAAAAAAAGGCTTTAAATGAGTTTTATGACCTTAAAGTAGGAGATTATATCTGTGCCCAAGGCGGATACGTCATAAAGAAGGTTTCTCCTCAAGAAGCCGAAAGTATTTTATCTGCTTGGAGTGAACTATTTTTTGATCTGCAAAGTATTGATTTACGGCTTTCGCGGTTAGATTTTCAAGACCAAAAAGTCGATAAAAAATTACGTTTAATTTTAGACCGGGCTTTAGAGAAGGGGCAACTTAGTAAAGAAGAGTTATTATATCTATTTAATCTTACCAATGTTAATGATATTAATTTATTATTTAGAGTAGCTAATTTTCTGCGTCATAAATTTCATAAAAATTCTTGCTGTGTTCATGGAATAATCGAAATTTCTAATAGTTGCCAGAGGTTGTGCGCTTATTGTGGTATTTCCGCCCATAACAAAAATATTCAGCGCTACCGTATGTCAGCCGAAGAAATTATCAATATTGCTGTTGAAGCAGTAAAAAAATACGGCTTTCAGGCTTTAATTTTACAAAGCGCCGAGGATCCCGGTTATAGCGTAAATGACTTAGCAGATATCATTGAGAAAATCAAAGAACAAGTAGAAGTATTGATTGGTATAAGTTTTGGTGAAGTAGGTTTAGAGGGTTTAGGAGAGCTTTATCAGGCTGGCGCTAGGGCTATATTATTACGCTTTGAGACTTCAAACCCGCAAATATATCAGCGTTTACATCCCGGCAGGACCCTAGACAGCCGTTTGAATCATATAAAGAAAGCTTACCAGATAGGTTATTTGGTTATGACTGGGGCCTTGATCGGGCTTCCCGGCCAGAACGATGAAGATATAATTAACGATTTATATTTAACTAAAGCCTTAGGAGCTGAAATGTATTCTTTTGGGCCGTTTCTTCCGCATCCTGATACCCCTCTCAAAAGTTCTTTAGCTCCTTACGAAGAAAAGGTTTTAAAAACTTTGGCTTTAGCGCGGATTATTGATCCAGAAAACGCTAAAATTTTAGTGACCACTGCTTTTGAAACTCTTAGTAACAAAGCTAGAGAAAAAGGGTTAGTTTGCGGCGCTAATTCCGTTATGTTAAATATCACTCCTTTAAAATATCGCAAACTTTATTCTATTTATCCCAATAAGGCTTATAGCGCTACTCTCATAGATAAACAGATTGAAGAGACAATAGCACTTTTAAAATCTTTAGGCCGAGCGCCTACCGATTTAGGTATAACTCAAAATACCAAATGAGGAAAAATAGAACTAAAATTAATTTTTCTTTAGAAACTATTAAGCGTTTAGGATTATACCTACGGGGATTAAGACACCTTAAGAAATTAAAAGTTGATATTATTTCTTCAGATAAGATAACAGAATTTTTAAACATTACTCCCGAACAATTTCGTAAAGACTTGTCTTACTTCGGTGGTTTTGGCAAGAGAGGAGTCGGTTATAATGTACAAAAACTTATTAAAGAAATAGAGAAGATTTTAGGGGTAGATAAAGAATGGAAAGTAGCTATGATCGGCGCTGGTAAATTAGGAAGCGCTCTTTTAGGTTTTCAAGGATTTAGTAACTCTAACATACACATAGTTTATGCTTTTGATAATGCTCGGGATAAAATCGGGAAAATTAGAAGAGGAGTCAAAATCCAGGATGTTAAGCTAATGAAAGAAATAATAAGAGAGAATAACATCAAGATAGCGATAATTTCTACTCCACCGGAAGTAGCCCAAAAGATAGCAGAAGAGTTAATTTCATCCGGAATAAAAGGTATCTTGAATTTTGCACCCGTAGATTTACAAATTCCTAAAGGAATTATAGTATCTAACGTTGATATGTCTTGTGAGTTAGAAGGGTTAATATTTTTTGCTAAAAAAGAATACTTAAATAAAAGGTAAGATATGCCAATATCAGTTAATTCCGATATCCAGAATTGGATAAATAAAAGAATAAATACCAAGCAAATCGAAAAGTATTTAGATAATGGGAAATGCTTTTTAGATGTTAAAGCTATTGAGGTAGCTTTATCTTCTAACAAAAACTTTGACTGGAAAAGAATAGATGATATTTTACAGAAGTCATTGTCGGTAAATACTTTAAGTCTTGACGAAACAGCTACTTTGCTTAATGTTTCTGATCCTGATATCTTAGAGAAAATGTGTCAGGTTGCTTTGAAAGTGAAAAAGAAGGTCTATGATAATAGAATAGTTACTTTTGCCCCCTTATATCTAGGTAATTTTTGTGTTAATGACTGTCTTTACTGCGGCTTTCGTACTTCTAATAAACAAACCCTGCGAAAAAGATTATCTTTAACCGAAATCGAAGCCGAAACTAAAATTTTATGCGGCGAAATCGGACACAAAAGATTGATTACTGTTTATGGTGAACATCCCTTTTGTGACATTAATTATATGGTTGATTCTATTAGAGCTATCTATAGTATACGAGAGAAGATAAAAAATAGTTTTGCCCAGATACGTCGAGTCAACGTCAATGCGCCACCGCTTCAAATAGAAGAATTACAAAAGCTAAAAGAGGTAGGTATCGGAACGTACCAGGTATTTCAAGAAACTTATCATCCCCAAGTTTATAGCCAGTTACACCCTAATGGTACTATAAAAGGCAATTATCTTTGGCGGCTTTATACGATGCACAGAGCTTTAGAGGCCGGTATAGATGATGTGGGTTTAGGAGCGCTTTTTGGTCTATATGATTGGAAATTTGAAGTCATGGGTTTAGTAGCTCACAACCGAGAATTAGAACAGCGTTTTGGCATAGGAGCTCACACTATTTCTTTCCCGCGTTTAGAGCCGGCGGCTAATACTCCATTTACTGAAGACTCGCAATATAAAGTTTCTGATAGTGATTTTAAGAAGTTAATTACTGTAATTAGATTAGCAGTTCCGCATACCGGAATGATTATTACTTGCCGCGAGTCAGCCGTATTAAAGAAAGAATCTTTATCTTTAGGCATTACTCAAACCGATGCTTCTACTAAAATCGGTATTGGTGCTTATAGTAAAAGAAGCAACAAGCAAGAGGGTTTAAGCCAACAATTTATCTTAGGCGATACCAGGAGCTTAGACGAAATGGTAAGAGAGTTTGCCAAAGAAGGCTATATTACTTCTTTTTGCACAGCCGGCTACCGTTGCGGAAGGACTGGAAAATGCATAATGGATTTATTGCGTAGTGGAGCAGAAGGAAAATTCTGTAAGCTTAATGCCGTACTTACTTTTCGGGAATGGCTTGATGACTTTGCTTCTTTGACAACAAAAAACATCGGCGAAAAGATTATTAATAAAGAGATAGAAGAAATAAAAAAAACTCTGCCTAAGATATACCCTTCTTTTAAGAACTATTACGAATTAATCAAGAAAGGCCAAAGAGACCTTTATTTTTAATTAACTTAATGGATTACCGACGTATTAGAAATATCGATTTACCGATTTCCCCTCTTTGTTTAGGGACTTGGGCTTTTGGCGGCGATAGTTGGTGGGGAAAACAGGAAGATAAAGATTCGGTGGCAGTATTGGATGCTGTAATAAAAGAAGGCATAACTATTATAGATACCGCTCCAGTATATGGCAGAGGCCGTTCGGAAAGAATTATCGGAGATTATTTAAAGAAGAGAAAAATAAGAAATAAGGTTGTATTAGCAACTAAATTAGGCTTAAGCTGGGAAGGAGCTAAAATATTGCATAACCTCACTAAAAAAAGAATGCTTGAAGAAGTAGATGAATCGCGAAAAAGATTAGGAACCGATTATTTTGATTTATACCAAGTACATTGGATAGATCCCGATACTTCTATTAAAGATACTGCTGAAGTAATGTTCGGTTTTCTTAAGAAAGGAATAACTAAAGCGGTAGGGGTAAGTAATTTTTCGCTGAAAGAATTAAAGGATTTTATCAAATACTGCCCGTTACATTGTTTGCAGCCCCAATATAGTATGTTCGTAAGAGATATAGAAGAAGAAATGATCCTATTTTGCCGGGAGAACGATATCGCTATTATTAGTTATGCGCCTTTATATAGCGGTTTATTAACTGGTAAATTTTTCTTTGATAAAGTTAAAGTCCCCGATGATACTAACCGTAAATTAAAGAAGAAAGATTTGCAAGAGCCGCGTTTTTCTATCAACAAAGATATTCTTAAGCAGTTAAGAGAAATCGCTAGTAAATATAATAAAACTCTTACTCAACTTGTTATTAATTGGAATTTTAGCCAAGAAGGCATTACGTCGGCTATCGTCGGAATGAGAAATATATCGCAAGTCAAAGATAACTTAGGCAGTTTAGGCTGGAATATTTCCAGTGCTGACTTACAGAAAATAGACGAGATATTACAAGAACGATTAGTTAAAATAAAGGCTGTTAAAGATAGCTAATATTAATGGCAGAACAGAAAACAAAAAATATCTTGATAACCGGTGCTACCGGATTTATCGGAAGGCACTTAGTAAAAACTCTTGTTAAATCGGATAAATACAATATCTTTTGTCTAGCAAGAAGCGTTAAAAAAGCCAAAATATTTTTACCGCCAGAAGCTAAAATAATATATACCGACATTAACCAAAATTTATTAGCTTCTTCTTGCTTACCTAAAGAAAAAATTGATATTATTTTCCATTGCGCCGGATACGTAAGCAATAAAAATCCTTCCCTTTTAAAAAAAATCAATATTGAGGGTACAGAAAATATTTGCCGGCTATCTTTAGAAATAGGGGTAGAAAGAATGATTTATTTAAGTTCGGTAGCTGTAGTCAGTGGCAATAAAGAAGTCCCCTTAAAGGAAGATTTACCCTACAGAGCTAGCAATATTTACGGAGAATCTAAAATAGAAGCCGAAAAAAAAGTCCTAGAATACCGTAAGCAAGGCCTAAAAGCAGTAATTATACGTCCTTGCATGGTTTATGGCGAAGATGAACCCCATGTGTTGCCTTACTTACTTTTTCTCTTAAGGCACAGGTTTTTACCTTTAATTGATAAAGGTAGAGGCAAATTGCATTTAGTATACGTAAAGAATGTAGTCGAAGCTATGATATTTGCTTTAGATAAACAAAAGTTTCTTGAAGATACTTTTTTTATTGCTGATAACGAAGTTTTATCGGTACAAGAGGTGTTTTCTATTTTTACCGAAGCTATCAAAGCTAAAAATCCTTTTTGTCTACCGGACTTTTTAAAGCCTTGGTTAGTAAATATACCTTTTGTAGGCCAAAAACTCAATTTTTTTACTAAAGATAGAATATATAGTTTAGATAAAATTAAGTCTACGGGATTTAGCCCGGTCTATCCAGCTGAAAGAAGTCTTGCCGAAAGCGCAAAAATATTGTTTTTTGGTCAGGAATCATTAAAAAGCCGTAATGCCTAAAAATAAAAAAGAATTAGTTTTGGCTTTTGATCTAGGTAATGTAGTTTTTAACTTTGATTATAATATTGCCTTAGATAAAATAAAAGATAGATTAGTAGTTACGCCGAAAGAAGTAATAAGAGAACTCTATTATAACAATTTCACCATACCGTTTGAAAAAGGGTTAGTATCAGGATATTCTTTTTATCAAAGATTTAAGAAAACTTTCTTGGCAGAGCTAGCTTATAAAGAATTTATCGATATTTGGTGCAAAATATTTTGGCCTAATTACCAGACTATTAATTTAATTAAAAATTTAAAATATAATTTTCCGATATATCTTATTTCTAATATTAATCGCCTTCATTTTGATTATCTTTATCGGGAATATCCCAGTATTTTTTCTTTATTCCGGGAATTAATTCTTTCTTTTAAAGTTAAATATGTTAAGCCGGAAATCGAGATATACCAAACTTTACAGAAGAAAACAGGAGTAGATTTTACCAAGATAATATATATCGATGACCGCCTAGACTTGATTCAGGAAGCAGAGAAATTAGGGTTAAGATGTTTATTATTTACCGATACTAAGCAACTGATGAAAGATTTAAAGGACTTAAAAATATTTATTTAAATTTGTTATATCAGGGTAAAATTAAGTAAACAACTGCTTGCAAAAAATAAATATTTTGATATAGTTATCTTCAGGGAGTAGATTATGAAAATAATAAAGTTTCTAGGAGCAAGTTTCTTGTTATTAGCGGGTTGTGCGCCTTTATTAATTGGTGCCGGCGTAGTAACCGGTTACGCTTTAAGCAGCGATACTGCAAGCGGTAATATTGCCAGCGAATACAGAATATTATGGGATGTTTGTTTAGATACCTTAGAAACTATGGAAGGAGATCTTATATATACCAATGAGTCCAAAGGCATTATAAAAGCTAGAGTTTCCGAAAATAATGTAGCGATAAAGATAAATTCTAGCGGCCATAATACCCAGAGGTTACGCGTTTCAGCTCGCCGAATGTTGATGCCTAAGCCTCAATTTGCCCAGAAAGTCTTTTTAAAAATAGCAGAAGGCCTTCAATAGTGCGAAAAATACATTTTTTATTCTTTCTGCTAATTCTTTCTTGCAGTCAAGTTCAAAATGATTCCTACCTAAAAGTTTTAGAGGTAATAGACGGCGATACTGTGAAATTATCCAACGGAAAATTACTGCGCTATATCGGGATAGATACTCCGGAGGTAAACATAAAAAAAGATAATCGCTTTCAATATTCGCCACAACCCTATTCTTTAGAAGCAAAAGAGTATAACCGCCATTTAGTGGAAGGAAAGGTCGTAAAAGTAGAATTTGATCTTAATAAGTATGATAAATATGGCCGATTACTCGGATATTGCTTTGTTGAAGATATTTTTGTAAATGCTAAGCTTATCGAAGAAGGGTATGCGGTGCTTTATACTTACCCTCCTAACGTAAAGTATGCCGATTTATTTGTCAATCTTCAGAACCAAGCCAGAGATAAAAAGAAAGGTTTATGGGCTAGTTACAGTTTGATAGAGGCATCCGAAGCACACTTATATATAAACCAGATAAGAAGGGTAAGAGGCAAGGTCTTAAGCACTTATGAATCCGATAAGTGCGTTTATTTAAATTTTGGCCGGGATTATAAAAGCGATTTTACTGTAGTTATTTTTAAGAATAGCTTAAGTGCTTTTCAAAGTATAAATATTAATCCTGTTGATTCTTATCGAGGCAAAACAGTAGAGGTGACAGGAAGAATAAAGGAGTATAATGGCCCAGAGATTATTGTTAATTCTCCTTATGAAATAGAAGTTGTTAGTGATTATGAGTAAAACCATCATTCTTATAGTAATTTTATTTTTTATAATGAGCTGCACTGCTATCTATAATCCGGCGACTCAAAAGAAAGAGTATTACTTTATAGATGAAGAGATGGAATTTATGATCGGAAAGAATATGGCTGAGAGTGTCCAGAAACAAAATAAGCTGATTAAGGATAAGGCAATACAGGAGCGGCTTAATCAGATCGGCCAAAAAATAGCTTTCGTTAGCGACCGAAATCAGTTAAAATACACCTTCTATATAGTAGACTCCGATGAAATTAACGCTTTTGCTTTACCGGCTGGGTATATCTTTGTGAATAGGGGTTTGATAGAAAAAACCAGCCCAGATGAACTGGCTTTTGTTCTAGGCCATGAAATCGGACATGTTAGTGCAAGGCATTCCGTAAAGCGGCTCCAAAGTACTTTAGGGATAAATTTATTGCTAAGTATCGCTTTAAGGAATCCTAACTATGCTGATATTCAACAAGCAGTCAGCGTTGTTTATGAGATAGTATCCTTAGGTTATTCTCGCCAAGACGAATATTTAGCTGATTATTTAGGTGTTAAATATTCTTCAAAGGCCGGATATGACCCTAAAGCTGCTTTTTCTCTTTTTGAAAAAATGGCAAAAGATAAAAAAGAAAATCAAAGGTTGGTATTCTTAATGAGCCACCCGCCTTTAGAAAAAAGGATAGAAAAAATTAAAGAAACCCTTAATAAAGAAAAGAGCCAATTTAATCCTTCGTAAGTTTCGGGGGTTCTGCTTAAAGCTTTATTTTTTACTTAAAAAAAATTTTTTTTACGATATAATAAAAAACTAATATGAGCCAAGATAAACTATCTAAAATCGTATCTTTATGCCGAAGAAGAGGCTTTATCTTTGGAGGTTCGGAAATCTACGGCGGGCTTTCTAGTATCTGGGATTACGGACCTTTAGGAGCAAAGCTTAAAAAACGGATAAAAGATATTTGGTGGCAAACTTATGTTGACGAAAGAGATGATATCGTTGGTTTAGATAGCAGCATAATAATGCCGGAGCAGGTATTTTTAGCTTCCGGACATTTAAAAGGTTTTGTTGATTTATTAGTAGACTGTCCAAGTTGCAAGAAGAGATTTCGTTTGGATAAACTGGAGAAAAAAAACAATAATATTTATATTTGCCTAGAGTGCAAAGAAGAGATAAACATTCAAGAAAACAAACCGCGTAAATT
>JAGOLA010000079.1 GCA_017994375.1 Candidatus Omnitrophota bacterium
GTATAAATAGGCTCTCCGGACATTTCTCCGCACATCCCAACCCAGATATTACTAGAGTGAGCGACTTCGATAATTTTTTTTATCAACCTTAAAACTGCTGGATGCCCTGGTTCATAGAGGTAGGCAACTTTTTCATTGGATCTATCTACTGCTAAAGAATATTGAATTAAATCGTTGGTGCCGATACTAAAAAAATCGCTCTCTTTAGCTAAAATATCTGCGGTTAAAGCTGCTGACGGTACCTCTATCATAGCTCCTACAGGAATTCTTTCATCAAACTTTTTATTTTCTTTATTAAGCTCTTCTTTGCACTCTTTTAATAATTGTCTGGCTTGTCTCAATTCTTCTATTCCCGAAATCATCGGAAACATTATCTTAACGTTACCTACAGCCGATGCCCTCAACATAGCTTTTAACTGTACTTTAAAAATTTCCGGACGAGCTAGACAAAATCTAATAGCCCTCCAGCCTAAAAAAGGACTCATCTCTTTAGGCACTCTAGGTTGAGAAAGAAATTTATCTCCGCCTATATCGATAGTACGAAAAATAACCGAATGTGGGCTAATTTCTTTAGCTACCTTAGAATAAGCTTCGTACTGTTCTTCTTCAGTAGGTAAATTTACCCGGCCTAAAAACATAAATTCTGTTCGGTAAAGCCCGATGCCTTCGGCACCGTACTTTTTGACAAAAGGGATTTCTTCAGGCAACTCAATATTACTTGATACCACAATTTCTCTTTTATCTACGGTGCAAGCTCTAAGGGCTTTAGGTATATGTATGGCTTTTACTTCCTTTGTGTATACGGTAGACTTCTTTTGATACTCTTTTAAAATATTATCCGTTGGCCGTATAACTACCTTACCAGTAGAACCGTCTACTATAATTCGGTCGCCAGTTTCTATATTTTCGGTTGCTACTTCTACGCCTACTACTGCCGGTATTCTCAAAGTTCTAGCTATAATGGCAGTATGCGAAGTTTTACCACCGATATCGGTGACAAAACCGACAATTTTCTCTTTAGGTAAAGAAGCTGTCTGCGAAGGAGAAAGGTCGTGAGCTATAATAATGGCTTTTTCTTCTAAATTGCTCAACTTTGTAGCTTTCTCTTTAAGCATCATTTTTAAAACCCTACGGGCTATATCTTCTATGTCTACGACTCTTTCGCGAAGATAATCATCATTCAATTTTAATAAAGTATCGACATAACGTTTTATGCTTTGAGAAAAAGCATACTCAACGTTTATCTTATTGTTCTTTATCTGATTAATAACGTCTTCTATCAGGACCCTATCTTCTAAAACCAGATAATGTGCTTCGAAAATTTTCCCATGGTCAAAACCGATTTCCTTAGAAATCTTCTTTTGCAAAGTGGATATTTCCCGACGGGCAGCTATTAAAGCTTCCTCTAGGCGATATATTTCCCGAGAAATTTCATCGTGACGAATTTTTCTTTTAGGGACAGAAACATCATCCTTGCTTATCACAAGGGCTCTAGCTATACCTACTCCTCCGGAAACACCGATACCTTTTAATTCAATCATTGTCATTTTCTAAAAATTTTTTTAAATCTACAAGGGCCTCTCTAGAATCATTACCTTCTATAATCAAACGTACCGTAGCATCTTTATTTGCTCCCAGACTTAAAATAGCGATTATAGACTTTCCGTCTACTACCTCTCCGTCCTTTTCGACCTTGACCGATGAGTTAAACTTATTTGCCAGCTGTACAAAAATAGCGGCTGGCCTAGCATGCAAACCATGGGTTTTATTGATAACTATGTCCTCTTCGATTCTCATCGCTTCTTCTTTTCGTTGTAGATATTTATTATCTCTCTGGCTGTTTTCTTAGAGTCGTGCCTTAAATAATTGCTTTTGCTTACTACATCAGCCTCAAATACTTCTATGTTCATTTTTCTAAAACTTTCGCGGTCAAAAATAACGGGAAAAGACCTTTCTTCGGCATATTTAACTAACAGGTTGTAATTTAGGCGACCGGAATTAACTAAACAACAATTCACAATATTTCTCCTAGCATGAGATATTAATTTATTTAAATGATCCGAGGCCGTAAAACCGTCTGTTTCGCCGCGTTGAGTCATAACATTACAAAGGTAAAGCTTTATAACTTCACTTTTAGCTATTTCTTCACTTATACCTTCTATTAGAAGATTAGGAATAATACTGGTAAATAAACTGCCGGGACCTAAAATAATAATTTCAGCTTCTCTTATAGCCTCTATAGCTTCGGGGTTTGGCTTGGCCTCTTTAGGAATTAAAAACATCTCCTCAATAGCCTTTTCCCCATCGGGAATTTTATCTTCACCGACTTTAGCGGTACCATCGCTATATTCGGCTCTTAAGCGTATTCTATCCAAGCTGGAAGGTAAAACTCTTCCGCTTATGGCCAAGACAATACTTGATTCTTTTACTGCGGCCTCAAAACTACCCGTAACTTGCGTCATCGCCGTAATAAATAAATTCCCGAAACTATGTCCTTTTATACCCTCTCCTTCTTTAAAACGGTATTGGAATAAATCACGCATCAACTGGGGTGCTTCGGCTAAAGAAACAAGACAATTTCTGATATCTCCCGGCGGTAACATTCCAAACTCCTCGCGTAAACGGCCAGAAGAACCACCCTCATCAGCTACAGCTACCACTGCCGTTATATTAGAAGTGTATTCCTTTAAGCCTTCTAATATCGTAGAAACTCCAGTTCCTCCCCCTACTACCACTATTTTTGGTCCTTTAGAAAGAAATCTTTTTTCATAAATTATATCTATAACCTCTTTATTACTCTTGGCAGTATAAATCACCTCGAAAAAACTAAGCGTTAAGGAACGTATCCCTAAAGAAAAGAATACCAAAGAAAAAATAAAAAGAATTAAATCAAATATTTTTAATATTAAATAAGAGTCGAGAAAAAACCTGATAGATGAAAATATCAAAAAGAATAAGCTTAAGAATAATAAAGCAATCCACCTTTTTATTTTCAATCCTGGATAAAACCACTTTAAGAATTTAAAAAATTTATTCATTGTTATTAGATTTCTATTTGCCTCTAAAAATCACCTTAAAGCCTGTTGTTGTATATTTAAAACATCTAAAATTTCATCTTCACTTTTAGCATTCTTTAATTTTTGCACTAGATATTTGTCTCGTAATAATCGGGCTAAGAAAGCTAATACTTTAAGGTGTAAACCAGCTTCCTTCTGATTAGAAAGAAGTAATGCTATAACATATACCGGTTCCTGGTCTAAGGAATCGAAATCAACTCCTTCCTTAAAGATGCCCAAACAAATGATAATACCTTTTATCAAATCAAGCCGGGCATGAGGCAAAGCTATATAATTACCAATAGCGGTAGACCCCATAGCTTCTCTTTGGACTATAGCTTTTACAATTTCCTTCTTATCTTCTTTAGATATTTTTTTATTCTGGACTAAATGATCTATCATAGCTGAAATCGTATTTCTCTTATTTTTCTGTTTTGAACCTAAAAAAATATTTTCTTTATTAAGATAATCTAAAATACTTATTTCCATAATAATTTCCTCAATATGTTTAATTCTTTCCACTAAAAAATTTCTAAAGCAACTTTTCTTTTGTCAAATAAGTAATAAGCGGGCGAAGGGAATTGAACCCTCAACCTTCACGTTGGCAACGTGACGCTCTAGCCGGTTGAGCTACGCCCGCAAATTTAGTAAATAATAGCGAGTAGTTTTTGTTACTAATAAACTCTTGCCTGCTTAATGCCGAGGGGGAGAGTCGAACTCCCACCTCTAAACGAGACATGGTCCTAAGCCATGCGCGTCTGCCAATTCCGCCACCCCGGCGGGCAGGTCTATCAACCCCACAAAGGTTCTGGTTATAAACCCTATTATACACTATAACTTAGGCCTTATTATTATAAAAAACTACATTAATGGGCCGCCCGAGGATCGAACTCGGGACACCCGCCTTAAAAGGGCGGTGCTCTACCACCTGAGCTAGCGGCCCAAAAGCAATTTATAATTATTAGGAATTAAAAATTTTTAAGTTCAGCTTCTTTTTCTGCTAAGATGTTATCTATTTCTTTGATAAATTTATCGGTCATTTTTTGCAGTTCGTCTTCGCTTTTAAAACGGTCGTCTTCGGAAATTTTTTTCTCTTTTTCAAGATCCTTAATTTTCTCTTTGCCTTCTCTTCTAACGGTCCGAATAGAAACTTTTCCTTCTTCTACTATCTTTTTAACGATTTTTATTAGCTCTTCTCTTCTTTCTTCCGATAAAGGCGGAACTATCAACCGTATAATTTTACCGTCATTAAGAGGTGTGATACCTAATTCGGATTGCAGTATTGCTTTTTCTATATCTTTTAAAGAAGAAGGGTCATATGGACTTATCACTACCATTCTAGCTTCGGGAACATTTATAGTAGCTATTTCTTTAAGTAATGTAGGAGTTCCGTAATAATCTACCCTTATGCCCTCTACCATCTTAGGGTTTGCCCTACCGGAACGTAATTCCGATAGCTCTCTTTTGATAGATTCTACTGCTTTCTTCATATCATCTTCTATACTTTTTAAAGCCTCTTTTATTGTCATAAACACCTCTCTTACTTTATAAGTGTGCCTATATCTTCTCCGCAAATTACTTTTCTTAAAGCATCTGGCTTCATAAAATTAAAAACTTTTATCGGTATCTTATTTTCCATACATAAAGTAATAGCGGTTGTATCCATAACTTTTAGCTCTTTATTGATAAACTCTTTATATAATAATTTCTTGAACATCTTAGCTTTTTTATTAAGTAAAGGATCGCAGGAATAAACACCGTCTACCTTAGTACCTTTAAGTAATATATCTACATTAATTTCTATGCTTCTTAAGGCAGCGGCGGTATCGGTAGTAAAATAAGGGTTTCCGGTACCAGCTACAAAAATAACTACTCTTTTTTTCTCAAGATGTCTTATAGCTTTTAAACGAATATAAGGTTCGGCTATCCTATTGATTTCGATAGCGGTCATGACTCGGCTAGGAACACCTTGATTTTCTAAAGCACTTTGCAAAGCTAGGCCGTTTAAAACTGTCGCCAGCATACCCATATGATCAGCAACGACTCTTTGCATCTGAAATTCACGGGATTTTGGCATACCCCGAAAAATATTACCGCCCCCTACAACTAAGGCTATTTCCACTTTCAAACCTAATGCTTTTTTAATCTGAGACGCTAGATGAGCGCATACCGAGGTATCAATACCGTGTGAATATTTACCAGAAAAAGCTTCTCCGCTTAATTTAAGAAGAATTCTTTTATACTTGGCTTTCATTATTATCCTCTAGCGAAAACCGGGCAAATCTTTTGATTACTACGTTCTCACCGGTTTTAGATACTACTTCGCGTAAATAATCACCGATAGATATCTTGACATCTTTTATGAACGGCTGCTCAAGTAAACAATGCTGTTTGGTATATTCTTCAATATTCTCTGTCCTGTCTAAAACTTCCTTATTTATATCTTCTCGGCTAAGATAGAGAGGATTAGCTGCCGCTATTTGCATAGCAACATCTTTAACAAATTGCTTGAATACTTCGGCACGAGCTACGAAATCTGTCTCACAATTTACTTCTACTAAAACACCAAGATTACCGCTAAAATGCACATAAGAATCTATTCTCCCCTGAGAAGTTGAACGGCTGCTTTTTTTCTCAAGAACTAAACTGCCTCTGCCTTTCAATAATTTTAAAGCTTTATCAAAATCTCCTCCTGATTCACTTAAAGCTTTTTTGCACTCATTGACTCCTAATGAAGTCATTTCTCTTAATCTCTTGATATCTTCTAGGCTCATTTTCTGACCCTCCTTGGCAATAAAACAATTCAAAGTTAATAATACCTCTATTCTTCTTTGTCAGTGTCATCTTCTGGGGTATCGTCGGTACTCTTGGTATCAGCCCTAGGCGCTTCTTTATCCTCTTGCTTAGTTTCGTTTAATCCTTCTTTTATGGCTTTAACTAAACTTGAAGTTATATATTTTACGGACTTTATAGAATCATCATTGCCGGGTATAGGATAATCAATAACTTCGGGATTAGCATCGGTATCGATTAAAGCTACTATCGGTACCGATAAT
>JAGOLA010000078.1 GCA_017994375.1 Candidatus Omnitrophota bacterium
GTTCTGACTTGTATACATACTCCGCGTTTTTGAGGACATCTTTGTAAAGCCGGAGCTTTTCCTTTTCTCTGCTTATGGATGCGAGGTTTACGTATTAACTGAGCTATTGTTGGCATTTTTCCACCTCAATTTCTCGATATTTCTTTAATCCTGTCCCGGCAGGAATCAGATGCCCCACTATTACATTTTCTTTTAAGCCTTGCAAGCTATCAATTTTACCGGCAATGGCAGCTTCCGATAAAATCCGTGTAGTTTCCTGAAAACTTGCCGCAGAAATAAAGCTTTTAGTGCTTAAAGAAGCTTTGGTTATACCTAAAAGTAAAGGAGCAGCCGTAGCAGGTTTACCGTTCTTTTTAATAACTTTTTCGTTTTCCCGACGAAAATCCCATTTATCGACTGCTTCTCCGGGCAGAAATTCCGTATCCCCAAGTTCAACAATCTTCACCTTTTTTAGCATCTCACGAATAATGATTTCGATATGCTTATCGTTTATCTTAACGCCTTGTAAGCGATAAATTTCCTGAATTTCATTAACTAATTGCTCTTGCAATACTTTATCACCGCAAACCCTTAAGATATCCTGTAAAACCACTGGGCCTTCGGTTAACTGTTGTCCTGCTACTACATGGTCCCCACGATATACTATCGGATGCACTCCAGGAGGAATCAAATATTCTCTTTTCATTCCAGTAGTACTACGGACAATGATCTTACGTTCACCTTTCTCTTCAGCAAACTCTATAAATCCATCGATTTCGCTGACAACTGCCGGACTCTTCGGTCGTCGAGCTTCAAAAAGCTCAGCTACCCTAGGTAAACCTCCGGTGATATCCCTAGTCTTTGCTACTAAGCGTGGAGTTTTAGCTATTATATCTCCAGCTTCTACTCTACTACCGTCTTCTACCATTATATGAGCTCCGGTAGGAAGAGGATAAATACCTAAAACCTCTTCTTTATCTGAAAGGATAAGAATTTGCGGGTGGTAATCTCCTTTGAATTCGATGATAACTCTTTCTTTTCTTCCAGTAGTAACATTCATTTCCTCTTGTATAGTAATCTTATCAATAATATCTTCATACTTAACCTTACCTCCTACTTCAGCTAAAATAGGAGAAGAGTAAGGGTCCCAACGGATGAATATTTTGTCTTTCTCTACTGTTTCATTTTCGGCAGCTAAAACCATAGCACCTTGAGGTACAGGATTTCTCTGTATTTCGATGCCCTTTTCATCGCTAAGGCTTATCATTCCGTTACGGTTAAGAACTACAAAATATTTACCTTTGGAAGCCACTTTAATATTATGATATTTAACGACTCCCTTTGCTCTAGACTTCATGAAAGCCCTCTCAGCTACTCTAGAAGCAGTACCGCCAATATGAAATGTTCTCATGGTAAGCTGGGTTCCCGGTTCACCGATAGACTGAGCAGCTATGACTCCTACTGCCTCACCTATCTCTACTAACTTTCTAGCTGCTAAATTTTTACCGTAACATTTAATACAAACTCCCCTTGCTGCTTCACAAGTTAAGACGCTGCGTATTCTTATCTTCTCTAAACCTAAACTTTCGATTTTTTCAGCCTTTTCTTCAGTTATTTCTTCACCGCTTTTAACTATCACCTCGTCGCTTACTACATCCACTATATTATCCAAGGCAATTCGTCCTATTATTCTTTCGGATAAAGAAACTACTACCTCTTCACCCTCCACGATTTCAGAAACTGTTATGCCGTTTACAGTCCCGCAATCCTCTTCTACGATAATAACCTCTTGAGCTACGTCCACTAAACGACGGGTAAGATATCCAGCATCAGCAGTTTTCAAAGCGGTATCAGCTAATCCTTTTCTAGCACCATGGGTAGATATAAAATACTCCAAGACGCTTAAACCTTCCTTAAAATTAGAAATTATAGGGATCTCGATTATTTCTCCGGAAGGTTTCGCCATAAGCCCTCTCATCCCTGCAAGCTGTCTTACCTGAAGTTTAGAACCTCTGGCTCCGGAATCAGCCATCATGAATACCGGATTATTATGGTCCATATTTTTAAATACTAAATCAGAAACTCTATCAGTAGTCCGAGTCCAAACGTCGATTATCTTGTTGTGTCTTTCTCTTTCGGTAATAATTCCTTTACGATATTGTTCATCCACCTTATTAAGCTCTAAACTAGCTTCCTGTATACACTCTTCTTTTTCCCGAGGCACTTCCAAATCATCTATAGATATACTTACACCGCCTAAAGTAGAGTATTCAAAACCTAAATCTTTTATCTTATCTAATAATTCGACTACAGCAGCGTGCCCGAATTTCTTATAGCATTCATTAATAATTTCCGAAATACTGCTTTTGCCTAAAAGCTCATTAACAAACCTAAACCCTTTAGGCAAAATTTGGTTAAATATTACCCTTCCAGTAGTAGTATCTATTATCTTTTTTTCTCCGTTATGATCATTGATTCTTAGTTTGATCTTGGCATGAAGATTTAACTCTTCGTCTTGATAAGCCGTAATCACTTCGTCAATATTAGAAAAGAAGCTTCCTTCTCCTTCAACCTTATCCTTAACTAAAGTAAGGTAGCGACATCCAATAATCATATCCTGGCTTGGTACTATAACTGGGCGGCCATCGGAAGGAGAGAATATATTATTAACAGAAAGCATTATAAGCTTTGCTTCGGCTTGAGCTTCCAAAGATAAAGGTAAATGCACTGCCATTTGGTCACCGTCAAAGTCAGCATTAAAGGCAGCACAAACCAAAGGATGTAACTTAATAGCCTTACCTTCCACTAATAACGGATAGAAAGCTTGTATGCTTAAACGATGTAAAGTCGGAGCGCGATTAAGTAGAACCGGATGCCCTTTTATAACATCTTCTAAAATATCCCATACCTCTACGCGAGCCCGCTCAACCATTCGACGTGCTCCTTTTATGGTATGGACAAACCCTTTTTCTCTTAACTTCTTTATGATAAACGGCTCGACTAACTCTAAAGCCATCTGCTTAGGTATACCACACTCATGGAGTTTCAACTCCGGACCAACCACAATTACACTACGTCCAGAATAATCCACACGTTTACCTAAAAGATTTTGACGGAAACGGCCCTGCTTGCCTTTAAGCATATCCGAAAGGCTTTTTAAAGGCCGGTTTTGAGGACCGACTACCGGTCTGCCATGGCGACCATTCTCAATAACAGCGTCTACTGCTTCCTGAAGCATCCTTTTTTCATTTTTAACGATTATGTCCGGCGCTCCTAAAGCCATTAACTTCTTAAGACGGTTATTTCTATTGATGACTCTCCGGTATAAATCATTAAGGTCAGAAGAAGCGAATCTTCCACCTTCCAAAGGAACCAGAGGACGCAAATCCGGCGGTATAACTGGTAGATAATCTAAAATCATCCATTCCGGCTTATTTCCGGAACGTCGTATATCTTCTATTATTTTAAGTCGTTTTAAAAAACGTTTGTTTAGACCAATTTTACCTTTATCAATACTCTTACGTATCGACTTACTTAATTTATCTAGGTCGCTCTCTTCTAAAAGCTTTTTAACCGCTTCTCCCCCTATTAAAGCCGTAAAATCCTGGCCGTATTCTTCTTTAGCTTTAAGATATTCCTCTTCGTTCAATAGTTGCATTTTTTTAAGCTTGGTAGTACCGGGGTCAACGACGACATACTCTTCGTAATAAATAATTTTTTCTAATTGCTTAATGCTTAAATCTAAAACAGCGCCGATTCTGGAAGGAAGAACTTTAAAGAACCAAATATGAGTTACTGGCGCCGCTAGTTCAATATGCCCCATGCGCTGTCTGCGAACAGAAGAATGAAGTATTTCTACTCCGCAACGGTCGCATTTAGTTCCTTTGAATTTTATCCCTTTAAGTTTACCACAATGGCACTCCCAGTCTTTGGCCGGTCCAAAAATACGTTCGCAGAAAAGGCCGTCTTTTTCCGGCTTTAAGGTACGGTAATTTAAAGTTTCAGCTTTTTTAACTTCTCCTGAAGACCAGCCTCTAATAACCTGTGGTGAAGCTAACTTAATACTTATCCAATCAAAAAAGGTGCCTTCTTCTATCATTTGCTCTCCTTTTCTGCTCTAACATCTAAACATAACCCTTGTAATTCTTTCACCAAAACGTTAAAGGACTCTGGTACTGAAGGCCGGAATTTTTGTTCTCCTCTTACTATCGCTTCGTAAATACGGGTTCTCCCTTCGACGTCATCGCTCTTAACGGTCAACATTTCTTGTAAAGTAAAAGCAGCTCCATAAGCTTCCAGCGCCCAAACTTCCATTTCTCCGAAACGCTGACCACCAAATTGCGCTTTTCCACCTAAAGGCTGTTGGGTAATAAGTGAATATGGTCCAATGGCTCGAGCATGTATCTTATCGTCGACCATATGCACTAATTTCATTATATACATATAACCAACACCGGCTTTATAGGCAAAAGGCCTACCAGTATAACCATCATAAAGAACAACTTTTCCGTCTTCAGGTAGATTGGCTTCTTTGAATAAATTTTTCATATCTTCTGGAGTAACACCGTCAAAAGCAGGAGAAATAACTTTTATCCCTAATTTTTTAGCGGCCCAACCTACGTGCATTTCTAGAAGCTGACCGACATTCATACGGGAAGGTACTCCTAAAGGATTTAAAATTATATCGACAGGAGTACCGTCTTCTAAAAACGGCATATCTTCTTCTGGTAAAACTTTAGAGATAACTCCTTTGTTTCCATGACGTCCGGAAAGTTTATCGCCAGCGGAAATTTTTCTCTTCATGGCAATAAAAACTACTACCCTTTTCAAAACTCCGGTAGGAAGCTCGTCGCCTTTCTTAATTTTAGCTATTTCTAAATCTTTCTCTACTGCTAATTCGTTTAAACGGTCTTCGTATATAGCCAAAGTTGCCCGAGCTTCTTCGTTTTCTTCGCAATCGGCTAAGTTTAGCTTATTTTCGTTTTTTCCTAAGATAATACTTAAACGTTTTATTTTTTCCTGCTCTAATAAATCTCTCTCTTCCTGGTAATATTTTTCTATCTCTCTTATCTTTTTTAATTCTTCGGTTTTTTCTTTTTTGGAACGCCGGCCTTTATCTTTTCTTTGGAAAACTTCTACATTTATCACTACTCCATAAATTCCCGGCGGAACTCTTAAAGAAGTATCTTTAACATCAGCGGCTTTTTCTCCAAAGATAGCACGAAGCAATCTCTCTTCTGGCGAAAGCTCTTTTTCTGTCTTAGGAGTTACTCGGCCGACTAAAATGTCATCCGGCATAACCTCGGCCCCTACTCTTACAATTCCGCTTTCGTCAAGGTTGCTTAAAGCTTCCTCACTAACATTAGGTATGTCCCGAGTAACCTCTTCATTTCCTAGACGCGTTTCTCTGGCTTCGCATTCAAATCTCTCGATATGGACTGAAGTAAGAATATCTTCTTTTACTAATTTTTCGTTAATAATGATAGCATCTTCAAAGTTATAACCTCGCCATGGTAAAAATGCTACCAAAAGGTTCGTTCCTAAAGCTAGTTCTCCTCGTTGAGTAGCCATACCATCGGCAATAATAGCATTTTTCTTTATCTCGTCCCCTTTCTTTACTAAAGAACGTTGGTTAATACAAGTATCGGCGTTAGAACGTTGAAATTTTTTAAGCTTATAGTTAAAATTTCCTATCTTTACGGAAGCGGCATCAACCTCGCTAACTTTACCAGCTTCTTTACTTATTAGCATCACGCCGCTATCTCTGGCTACTGCCTCTTCTATACCAGTACCAACTAAAGGGATTTCGGGAAAAAGCAGAGGTACTGCTTGTCTTTGCATGTTTGAACCCATAAGAGCACGGTTAGCGTCATCATGTTCTAGGAAAGGTATCAAAGAAGCTGAAACAGAAATAATTTGCTGCGGCGAAACATCCATGTATTCTATATCTTTAGGCCTAACTTTAGGATATTTGCCAAGATGGCGAGCGTAGATTTCTTTACTTTTAATTTTTCCATCATCATCAATTTCCGATATTGCTTGAGCAATAACTCGGTTTTCCTCTTCATCGCCAGTCAAATATTCCATTTTATTCAATACTGTACCGTCTTCTACTTTATAGTAAGGCGTAACA
>JAGOLA010000080.1 GCA_017994375.1 Candidatus Omnitrophota bacterium
ATCATAGAAGCAACACTATAAACCAAACTTCTTGCAGCTTCAGTCTTGGTAGCCATATCAGCTAACATCCACTGAATCCCTTGAAAAGAACTTATAGTTTTGCCAAACTGTACCCGTTGATGCGCATATTGAGTAGCAAGCTCTAAAGACCCTTGGGCTATACCTACTGCTTGAGCTGCTACGCCGGGACGAGATTGATCAAATGTTTTCATGGTAGCAATAAAACCTGTCCCTTCTTTTGCCCCTAAAAGGCTCTCCTTAGGTACTTTCACCTCGTTAAAAATTAGTTCCGAAGTAGAAGATGCTCTTATGCCCATCTTCTCTTCTTTCTTACCGAAAGTAAATCCTTCCATCCCTTTTTCAATAATAAAAGCTGACACTCCGCGCGGCCCTTTATCTTTATTAGTCACGGCAATAATGGTATAAATTTCGGCATCACCGCCGTTAGTAATAAAATGCTTAGTGCCATTTAGAATATAATTATCTTTATCTTTTCTAGCCGTAGTTTTTACACCGGAAGCATCGGAACCGGCTTCGGGTTCGGTCAACCCAAAAGCTGTTAATTTTTTGCCAGAAGCTATCTCAGGTAAATATTTTTTCTTTTGCTCTTCGGTACCAAAAAGAAGGATAGGAAACATCCCTAAAAAAGAAGCAGCATAGCAAGTGGCAACTCCACCGTCTACGCGCGAAATTTCTTCGGTAGCAATGCATAAATCAATAAGCCCTCCGCCCATTCCGCCGTATTGTTGGGGAATACATAAAGAAAATAGGTCCGATTGAGCTAAAACTTTTATTATTTCGGTAGGAAATTGCTCTTTTTCATCTAATTCCCGAGATAACGGTCTTATCTTTTCCTCAGCTATCTGGCGCGATAACTCCCGTAACATCTTTTGTTCTTCCGTTAAATTATAATCTACAAGAAACATTGGTTCCTCCTTTCTGAGTATAATAATTTAATTTTAAATCTACAAAAAATATTAAGATTAATTCTAACTACTAAAACTATTTCTGTCAAATCTTTTAGCCTAAAATGATATCTTTAGTTAGAACTTAAAGCCAAAGGTACAATCTCCGCAAGAGTCGGATGTACGAATAAACATTTTCGTAAATCTTCGACTCTTAGATTATTTTTAATACCTAAAGTAAACAGACTAATAATTTCACCTGCTGTTTGAGAAATTACTCCAGCCCCTATTATTCTATCTTCTTCATCCGTAAGGACTTCCATAAATCCGTCATTGTCTTTATAAACGTAAGAAGAAGAGAATTTAGAAAAACTATTTTTTATTATTTTATACTTAATATTTTTGGCCCTAGCTTCATCTTCTAAAATTCCTACCTTAGCCAAAGAAGGCAGCGCAAAAACACACTCCGGAACTGCTCGATAGTCTTCTTTAATAGGCTTACCGTTTATATTATTAATACAAATATCACCTTGATATTCGGCTATATAAGCTAAAAGCTTCTTACCGTTTATATCGCCGCAAGCATAAATATTATCGACGTTAGTTCTTAAATATTCATCGGTTCTTATCCATCCTTTCGAATCTAAAAAAATACCTAAACTTTCTACATTTAAACCTTCTAAGTTAGGTTTTCTGCCAACTGCAGAAATAACTATATCATAATTTTCAAAATCTTTAATAGTTACTTCCTTATTAGTTTCTATTTTAATACCTTTCTGCTCTAATAATACCCGCAAGCGTCGGCAAAGATAACTATCAAAATTAGTAAGTATGTCTTTTTCTTTTTCCATTACTGTAATATTCTTACCAAAACCATGTAATAAAGAAGCAATTTCTATACCGATATAACCGCCGCCAATAATTAGAATCCGGTCAGCTAAATCAGGCTTGGTGAGAATATTTTCAGCAGTGATAACTTTGGGATAATTAAGAAGTATCTTGGGCAAAGAACCGGTAGCAATAATAATATTACTGGCTTTTATCTTGGCATCGCCTACCAAAAGAGTATTTTTGTCTAAAAAACTGGCTTTACCCCAAATTATATCGATACCTTGTTTTTTTAAAAATTTAAATAGGGGGGTTTTGATCTTCTCGATCGTATCTTGGCTACCTTTATAAGCCTTAGCCCAAGAAATATTAGTCTTTAAAGCATTTAGAAGAAATTTAACTGGAATGCAACCATTATTAAGGCATATTCCGCCTAAAGTATCTATTTTCTCTTCAATTAAAACAGTTTTTAAGCCTAGGGCAATAGATTTTTTTGCGCTAGCAATACCGGCTGGACCAGCTCCAATTATCGCTACATCATACATTCTTTAAAAGGCTTGCTGTTCTTCGCAGTTCTTTTAACTCAGAAGCGCTTAATGATAGCTTTAAAATATTGGCTATGCCTTTACGGTTGATAATACAAGGCGCTCCTAAGCAGATATCGTGTAAGCCATACTCGCCTTTAAGCAATACCGATACCGGGATAACTTCGTTTTTATCGAAAGCAATGGCTTCTATTAACTTGCAACAAGCTAAAGCCGGAGCAAAATTAGCACTTTTATTCTTTAATAAATCTACAATTTCTGCTCCTCTTAATTGAACTCTACTCTTTAGTTGCCTAAAATTATTTTTTTTAACTAATTTGGACAAATCCTCGTCTTCTATTTTTATCCGATTAAGATTAACAATCATATCTTTGCTATGTGGACCGTAAACGCAACCGCTAAAAGAAGATGTACAAACGCCGGTAGTTTTATGAAGGATATTATAAAGACGGGCGGTATCTAAAGAAGATCCCATACCAAAAACTTTGAGCCTTGAGAAACCGGTATTTTTAATAAAAAGGCGAGTCATGACATCTAAAGGATTGGTAACTACGATTACAATTGAATCGGGAGCTAATTTTTTTATTTTTCGGGCGATATCTTTACCAATATCGGAGTTAATTTTTAAAAGGTCTAAACGACTCATGCCCTTCTTGCGAGCAATTCCAGCTGTGACTACTATTATATCTGAATTCTTAATTATGGAAAAATTACTATCACCTCTTATCTTCGTCGAAAAGTTTAAAAATCCTCTAGTATCTTCTAAATCTAACGCTACTCCTTGGGCTAAATCTCTATTAACATCGACTAAAGCTAATTCTGATACTTTAAGTTGAGCTAAAACATCAAAAGCTAAAGTTGCCCCCACACCGCCAGAACCAATTATAGAAATCTTTTTAACCATTATTTTACAGTAATTTTTTTATTTTCGAAATAATTGCTAAACTCATTTCTTTAGTGCCCACAGCACTCTTGTCGTTACGGTCGGCTTTTAAATCATAAGTAACCGCAACGCCTTCATTAATTACCTCTCTTACCGCTTGTTCCAAGATTTTAGCTTTCTTTTCTTCTCTTAAAAACTTAAGCATAAGAGCTGCCGAAAGAATAGTAGCGGTCGGATTAACTTTATTTTTTCCGGTATACTTAGGAGCGCTACCGTGAGTAGGCTCAAAAACCGCTATTTCATCACCGATATTAGCACCGGCAGCCAAACCTAACCCTCCTGTTAAACCAGCACATAAATCCGAAATTACATCTCCGTATAGGTTAGGTAGAACTAAAACGTCAAAATTATTAGGGCAACGAACTAACTGCATCGATAAATTATCGACTATAAAGTCGCTAGCTTCTATTTTATCCTTAAACTCTTCCGCTACGTGGTAAAAAGTATCCAAGAATAAACCATCGGTATATTTCATTATGTTAGCTTTATGCACACAACTTACCTTTTTACGTTTATTCTTTAAGGCATAATTAAAAGCAAAACGCGCAATTCTTTCGCTAGCAAAATTAGAAATAGGTTTGATAGAGATAGCGCTGTCAAAACGTAACTTTTTAACCGATAAGGAATTTACCGTATCAATAATCTTTTTGGCTTCGGAGCTATTTTCCGCAAATTCTACCCCTACATATAAATCTTCGGTATTTTCCCGCACTATCACAATATCTACATTTTTATACATGTTGCCGGGAACATTAAAAGTTTTGACTGGTCTTAAGCAAACATATAAATCGAAAAGTTGTCTTATAGCTACATTAATAGAACGAAAACCGCGGCCAATCGGAGTAGTAATAGGGCCCTTTAAAGCTATCTTATTTCTCTTTATTGACTCTACGGTATCTTCGGGTAGAAGATTACCACTCTTTTTTAAAGCTTCTTCTCCAGCTATCTTTCTTTCCCATTCTAAATCAACGCCTAAAGCTTCTAAACAAGAAATTGCGGCATCAATAACTTCTGGACCAATCCCATCTCCAGGAATCACAGTAACCTTACGACTCATGCTACTTTAAAGTCTTTATACTTTTTTAAGTAATTAATTATTCCTCCGCAATTAATTAATTCTTTGCGAAAAGAATCCCAAGGATTAAATTTAACGACAATATCTTTAGAGTTTTTGATAACCCCTTTGTTTAAATCTATTTCTATAAAATCCCCCTCTGATAATAAAGAAGTATCAGCCTCTACTAAAGCCAATCCGATATTAAAAGCATTACGGTAAAAGATACGGGCAAAACTCTTTGCTACTACACAAACAATACCGGATTCCTTAATAACCCAAGGAGCCTGCTCCCGTGATGAACCCATACCGAAATTTTCTCCGGCTACGATTATAGATTCGCCGGGCACCAATTCTTTGTAGAAAGAAGGTCTTATATCTTCAAAAAGGTATTTAGAGAGTTGTTTCATATCGGTAATAGAAAATTTGTATCTACCGGATATTATCCAATCAGTATTGATATTGTCCGAAAATTTAAAAATTTTTCCTTTAATAAGCATAACTAAAAAATATTTTAATTTTACAAACTATCAAATTCAGCAATGCTTTTGACTTTCGTTAAGGCAGCCTCTCTGGTAATTATTCCCTTCTTCACCATAGTCTTTAGGGATTTATCCATAGTACACATGCCATACTGAGCTCCCATCTGTAATAAAGAGGGCATTTGGGCAATATCATTTTCCCGAATTAAATTTCTTATACCTGGAGTAGAAACCATTACTTCGGTAGCTAAAATTCTACCTTTTCCATCAGCGCGCGGCAATAGGACCTGTGAGATAACTCCTTGTAAACACTCAGCAAGTTGTACGGTAACCTGCCGCTGTTGATAGGGAGGGAAAACATCGATTATTCGCTGTATGGTTTGAGGAGCATCGGGAGTATGTAGAGTAGCTAAAACTAAATGTCCAGTTTCAGCAGCAGTCAAAGTAGTAGCTATGGTATCTAAGTCTCGCATTTCGCCGACTACGATTACATTGGGATCTTGTCTTAAAGCTCTTTTTAATGCTTCCGGAAAAGAATGAGTATCGGAATATATTTCTCGCTGTTTTATAATACTCTTTTTATTCTGATAAATAAATTCGATAGGGTCTTCTATACAAATGATTATTTCTTCGCGGTTACTATTAATAAAATTAATCATTGAAGCTAAAGTTGTACTCTTACCGGTTCCGGTCGGTCCAGTTACCAGTACTAACCCGTTTGGCCTTTTAACGAAATCATATACTACGTCCGGTAAACCTAGTTCATCGATAGAAGGTATCTTAATGGGTATTCTTCTTAGGGCAGCTTCAACAAAATTTTTTTGAATATGGATATTGGCCCGGAACCTATCCATATTAGGCAGAGCAAACGAAAAATCTAATTCCTTATCCCTCTCAAAAATAGCTTTTTGTTCATCATTTAATATGCTATATATTAAACTTTTAGAATCTTCTTTGGATAAAGGCGGAAAATCAGTAACTATAAGCTTTCCGTTAATTCTTATCACCGGTGGGTTTCCTACTGTTAAATGAAGGTCGCTAGCATTGCGCTCTTGAGTTAATTTCACAAGATTATATATATTAAGCATAATACCCTCCTTATTCTATTGTACTTTTTATAAAAAACGCCGCGGATCGTAAATTTTACCCTTTATTGCAGATGCAACTACTGTGGCTGGCGATGCTAAATAAATAAAACTCCGCGGATTACCCATTCTTCCTTTAAAATTTCTATTGGCAGTAGAAATTACTACCTCCTCGTCGGCAGGAACTCCTTGATGCGTACCTACACAAGGACCACAACCCGGCGGTAAGATAATCGCACCAGCTTCTATAAATACTCTTAT
>JAGOLA010000081.1 GCA_017994375.1 Candidatus Omnitrophota bacterium
GAACGATATAGCGCCGGATACCACTATTATTTATAGGCGTACCGAATTAGAAATGCCGGCGCGGCGCTTAGAGATAAAACACGCTAAAGAGGAAGGAGTAAAATTTAAAGTTTTAGTACAGCCAGTAGGATTTAGCGGAGATAAAAACGGCTTTGTTAAGCAAATAGAATGTTTAGAATGTTCTTTAGGCGAAGAAGATTCTTCCGGCCGTAGAAGGCCCGTTCCGATAAAGGGGAGTAATTTTTTTATAGATTGCGATGTAGCGGTAGTAGCCATAGGGCTGGGTGCGAATACCGTTCTCACTAGTGTTACTCCTCAGCTAAAAGTTGATAAATATCTGGATTTAATAGTCAATTCTGAAACAATGCAAACTTCAGTTGAAGGTGTTTATGCCGGAGGAGATATAGTCGGTGGAGAAGGTACTGTCATCGAAGCCATGGGCATGGCTAAAAAAGCAGCTAAAAATATAATTAATTATCTTTTGAATAAATAAAAAGGAGGTAGTATGCCACAAGAATTCATGAGAAAAATTATTGAAAGTCATGTTGGAGAAAAAGAATTTCATCAGGCTGTCCATGAAGTAGTTAGTTCAGTAATGCCGTTTATCAAAGAAAACCCTAAATACCTTCGCGCAAAGATTCTAGAAAGAATCGTTGAGCCGGAGAGGATAATTATTTTTCGTGTTCCCTGGCTAGACGATAAAGGAGAAATCCAAGTTAACCGGGGTTACCGTATCGAGATGAACAGTTCTATAGGCCCATATAAAGGTGGGTTGCGTTTTCATCCTTCGGTAAATTTAAGTATTTTAAAGTTTTTAGCTTTTGAACAAGTTTTCAAAAATAGCCTGACCACTCTTCCTATGGGTGGAGCTAAAGGAGGATCTGATTTTGACCCTAAAGGAAAATCAGATAATGAAGTTATGCATTTTTGTCAAAGCTTTATGACCGAACTACAAAGGCACATTGGTCCGAATACTGATGTTCCTGCCGGAGACATTGGCGTAGGAGCCAGAGAAATAGGGTTTTTATATGGCCAATACAAGAGATTACGTAATGAATTTACTGGCGTTCTTACGGGTAAAGGGCTTAATTGGGGCGGAAGTTTAATTCGTCCTGAAGCTACTGGTTATGGTTGCGTATATTTTGCTCAAGAGATGCTAAAGACTAAAGGTGAATCTTTGAAGGGAAAAATTTGTGTGGTTTCCGGTTCTGGAAATGTAGCCCAGTATACGGTTGAGAAATTAATCCAATTAGGGGCTAAGCCGGTTACCTTATCAGATTCTAACGGTTACATTTACGATCCTGATGGGATATGCAAGTCTAAATTAGACTTTGTCATGGAGCTTAAGAATGCAAAGCGTGGACGAATTAAAGAGTACGCCGTAAAATATAACTGTAAATATGTCGATAAGAAGCAACCTTGGGAAGTCAAATGCGATATCGCTTTTCCGTCGGCAACACAGAACGAGGTAGATGAAACCGCTGCCAAAACTTTAGTCAGAAATGGTTGTATTTGCGTAGCCGAAGGAGCAAATATGCCTTCGACTCCGGAAGCAGTAAAAATATTCTTAAAAGAAAAGATTCTTTACGGCCCGGGAAAGGCTGCCAATGCTGGAGGAGTAGCTGTTAGCGGGTTAGAAATGTCGCAGAATAGCCAGAGGCTTGCTTGGACCAGAGAGGAAGTAGATAAGAAGTTACAACAGATAATGATTAATATTCACGAAACCTGCCTTAAGTATGGTAGCGAGATGAAAGGATTTGTTAACTATGTTAAAGGCGCTAATATCGGCGGGTTTGTAAAAGTTGCCGATGCTATGCTAGATCAAGGCGTAGTATAAGGCCTTACGAAAAAGATAGGATTAGGCACTAAAAGATCAATTTTGAACGTATAAAACTTCCTGCATCTATTAAAAATTTATAATTAATAGGTGCAGGATTTTTTATTAAATCTTGGCAAGCGGGTTATTTTTCTTGTCAGAAAATAGGATTTAAGTTATTATTAGAAAAATGAGCGAAGCAGAAACCATAATTATCGGATCTGGGATTATTGGTTTAAGTATTGCCTATAAGCTATCAAAATCTACTTCCAATATTGTAGTTTTGGAGAAGAACGAATCTTTTGGCCAAGAGACTAGTTCTCGAAACTCGGAGGTAATCCACGCCGGTTTATATTATCCGCCCCACTCTTTAAAAGCCAAAACTTGTATTGAAGGTAAAAATCTTCTTTACGAAATCTGCTCTAAGAATAAGATACCTTACCGAAGGACTGCTAAGTTAGTTATCTCTTTTAACCAAGAAGGGTCGGATAAAATCAGAAAAATCTACGAGAATGCCTGCAATTGCGGAGTTACTAATCTTAGATTTCTGACTTCTTCGCAAATTAGCAAATTAGAGCCTGACATTATAGCTAAAGAAGGGTTTTTATCTCCGGAGACGGGAATATTAGATACTCACTCCTTGATGAAATTTCTTTATAATCGTGCTAAATCTTGCGGAGTAACTTTTGCTTTTTCTACGCCAGTTATAGGTATTGATAAACAAAACTCTGAATACCAAGTAACTGTAAAAGAGCAAGGAGAAGATAATTTTATTCTCAAGAGTCCAGTCGTCATAAATGCCGCTGGTCTTTATGCGGATAAAATCGCTCAAATGGCCGGAATAGACATCAATAAATATTCCTATAAGCTTCATTATTGCCGAGGGCAATATTTTAGTATAAAAAATCCCAGCAAGTTTTCTATTCAGCATTTAGTTTATCCGCCTCCTACTGCAGTAGATTTAGGAATTCATATCACTCCTGATTTAGGCGGAGGGTTACGCTTAGGTCCGGACGCAAAATATGTATCGGGAATCGACTACAATATCAATGATAGTGATAAGCCCTATTTTTATAAATCCATAAAAAATTTTCTGCCGCAACTGAAATTAGAAGATTTAATTCCCGATACCGTAGGAATTCGGCCAAAACTACAAAAAGAAACCGAGGATTTTAAGGATTTTATCATATCCGAGGAGTCCCAAAAAGGCTTTGAGGGGTTTGTTAATCTCATCGGGATTGAATCTCCGGGCTTTACGGCTTGTCTTTCTATAGCCGAGAGGGTTAAAAATATTTTAAAAAAATCTTGACAGAAACAAAGCTATATGTTATTAATAAAATGACAAAGAGGTTTATTTTAGGCAAAGCCGCCCACTAGCAAAGAGTGGGCTTTTTTATTTCCGCACATTGTTAGTGCCTTCCGATAAAGAACAAAGCCGTTATTGGGTAAAGCTTTTATTCTGTTGATTTAAGCCAAAACATTGGTAAAATGTTATTAATTAGTTATAGTTAAAATTATCAAAAAGGAGAGACTATGAAAAAGAACGATTTGACCAAAAAGGAAATATTAAAAATAGCTAAAGAAAAAGACGTTAAATTCATCCGTTTATGGTTTTCCGATATTAACGGCCAAATGAAAGGGTTTGCTATAACAAGGGAAGAGCTAGAAGGAGCTTTAGAGGAAGGTATGGGATTTGATGGTTCATCCATAAAGGGTTTTGCCCGGATTGATGAATCTGATATGGTGGCAATGCCCGACTGTTCGACTTTTACTATTCTTCCTTATCGTCCTCAAGAAAAAGCCGTGGCTGGTATGCTTTGCGATGTTTTGAATCCCGACCGGACACCTTATCAAGGCGATTCCCGCTATATTCTTAAGAAAATCTTAGATAAAGCTAAGAAGAAGGGTCTTGCCTTTAATGTTGGGCCGGAGTTGGAATTCTTTATTTTTAAAGATGAAAAGTCTACCCAAATTTTAGATGAAGGAGGATATTTTGATATTACTACCTTAGATGCCGGCAATGAAGTAAGAAGAGAAATTATTTTGACTTTAGAACAAATGGGAATACAAGTTGAGTATTCTCACCATGAAGTTGCGCCTTCGCAGCATGAAATTGATTTAAGATATGCTGATGCTTTGGCTATGGCAGATATCGTTATGGTTTACAGAATGGTAGCTAAAGAAATAGCCATGAAGCATAATTTATATACTACTTTTATGCCTAAGCCGATTTTCGGCGAGAATGGTTCGGGAATGCATACTCACCAGTCTCTTTTTAAAGGCAATAAAAATATCTTTTTTGATGCTAAAGACAAGTACCATTTGTCTAAAGACGGTAAGGCTTACATCGCCGGCATATTAAAGCATGCCCGTGAAATAACATTGGTATGCAATCAATGGGTTAATTCTTATAAAAGATTAGTCCCGGGCTATGAAGCGCCGGTGTACCTTTGTTGGGCTAGGCGTAATAGAAGCGCCTTGGTAAGAGTTCCGATGTATAAGCCTGGTAAAGAAAAAGCTACTAGAATTGAGTTTAGGTCTCCGGATCCGGCTTGCAATCCTTATTTAGCTTTTGCTTGCATGCTGGCAGCAGGTTCTAAAGGAATGGAGAAAAAATATCCTCTTCCGGCTCCGACCGAGCGTGACGTTTACCATCTTACTCCCGAAGAAATGACAGAGCTTAAAATCGAATGTTTACCGGGTAGTTTGATAGAAGCAATTGAAATAGCCGAATCCAGTGCGCTTTTAAAAGAAACTTTAGGCGACCACATCTTCAATAATTTGATTATGGCCAAAAAAATTGAATGGGATGATTATCGTAAAAGAGTGCACGAATACGAGATAAACAGATATTTGCCAATACTTTAGTGTGTAATGAAATCTTCTTATAAAGAGTATATAAACACTTTAAATAAAATAAGTAGCGCGATTACCTCGGACCTTTATTTAGAAGATGTGCTTAAACTTATAGTAACCTTGACTGCTAATGTAATAAAAGCCAAAATTTGCGCTTTATGGTTATTAGATAAGAATGGTGAGAAGTTAAAAATACGGGCTACTCAAGCTTTGAGCCAAGAATATTTAAAAGAAAGAAGTATCAAGCTGGGGGAGGGCATAACAGGCTTGGTAGCCAAAGAAAAAAAAGCTATGACGATCCTTAACATTCTAGAAGATAAAAGATACAAAGAAAAAGAGTTAGCTAAAAAAGTCAATTTAGTTTCTATGCTAAGCGTACCGATGATGGTTAAGAAAAAAGCAATTGGCGTTATTAATTGCTATACTACTTTTGAACATGCTTTTACCAAAAGCGAAATAGACCTTTTAAGCACCGTTGCTAATCAAGCAGCAGTAGCTATCGAAAACACCGAGCTTATGGTTAAAACCAAGGTTATCCAGGAAGAGCTGGAAACCCGTAAAAAGGTCGAACGAGCTAAGGGAATTTTAATGCGGGAACAGAAACTTAGTGAAGATGAAGCCTATAACTTGATTAGAAAATCAAGTATGGATAAGCGGGTTTCGATGAAAGAAATCGCTGAGGCAGTGATGCTTGCTTACGAGATAAGAAAAGTTTAAATATCGAAGCTGATTTAAGAAAGTAAAATTTAGTTAGGCAAAGCAGCCCTTTTTAGACAAAGAAAGTCTAAGAAGGGCTTTTCTATTTTAAGGGGAAAATATGATATGAGATTAATAACGGTAACGATGAAGTTTGGTTTAGTTTGAATATGAATTATACCTTTTAAACAATAAGGAGGGGTTAATGTTTAAGAAAATAATATTATTAGTTAGTTTATTAATTGCTACTTTAAGCTTTAATGCTTCTGCCTCTGAAGAGCAGTTGCAGAACTACGCTTTAAAGCTTGGTTTAGACACGCTTTGGGTTTTATTGACGGCATTTTTGGTATTTTTTATGCAAGCTGGTTTTGGCATGGTTGAAGCCGGATTTATAAGAGCAAAGAATACTTGTAATATTTTGACTAAAAATTTTCTCGATTTTTGCATGGCATCATTAGGTTTCTTTATCTTTGGTTATGCTATTATGTTCGGCCCAGGTAATGCTTTTATAGGTTTAAAAGGGTGGTTTTTAAACGGAGCCTCATCCGGTTCTGATGTGCCTTTGTTTGCCTTTTGGTTATTTCAGGCTGCCTTTTGCGGAGCAGCGGCAACTATCGTAGCCGGCGGAATGGCTGAGAGGATGAAGTTCGGTGCCTATCTTATCTATTCTTTTCTTATTTCAGCATTTATTTACCCTATAGTAGGACATTGGATATGGGGTGGAGG
>JAGOLA010000082.1 GCA_017994375.1 Candidatus Omnitrophota bacterium
GCCTAAAAGAAGCTCAAAAAAATAATCCTGATCTTCTTTCGGCAACCCAACAGCTTAAACAAGCAGAAGGTAATAAAGGCATTAAACAAAGCGAGTTATTACCGCAAATAAGTACAGATTTAAATGCTAAAAAAACGCAAGCTGCCAGTAGCGGTAAAGAAGCTAATACCTATTCTTATGCTATAACCGGTAAACAATTATTATTCGATGGTTTTAAAGTTCATAACGATATAGCTGCTGAAAAAGAAAATATAAAGGCTTCGGAATATAACTATGCCGTTACCTCATCAAACGTGAGATTAAACTTGAGGGTTGCTTTTTCACAGCTCCTTAAAGCACAGGAATTCATTTTTCTTACCGAAAGCATTGCCGAACGAAGAAAACAAAATTTGGAGTTAGTAAAGTTACGTTACGAAGCCGGCAGGGAACATAAGGGGGCATTTTTGACTGCCCAGGCTAATTTAGCCGAAGCTGAATTCGAAGTAGAACAAGCCCGGCGAAATCTTTCTTTAGCTCAAACTACTTTGGCAAAAGTTATTGGATGGTCTAAGCTAGTTACTATAAAAGTAAAAGGTTCTTTTATTGTCGTCGATTCAGCGCCGGAAGAACCTAACTTTGAATATTTAGTAGAGAATACCCCGTTATTAAAAGAATTAGTTGCTAAAAAAGAAGCAGCGCGTTTAGGTTTTAAATCAGCCAAGGCCGACTTTTTTCCTCAAGTATATGCCAACACTTCATTTGGCAAGACTGCTGCTCATTGGTCTCCTGACCGGGAAGAATGGATGGCGGGCTTAAGCTTATCATTACCGATATTTGAAGGGGGCAGCCGTATCGCTACAGCAGTTAGAGAAAAAGCCAAGTGGGAACAGGCTAAAGCAGATCAGCGCAGCGGCTATGACAGTATTATCGTGGCTCTTCAAGAAACCTGGGTGGATTTGCAAGATGGAATAGATAATGTTAAGGTAAAAAATAAATTTTTAGAAGCCAACCAAGAACGCGCTAGAATCGCTAATTCACAATATTCCAGCGGTCTTATTAATTTTGATGATTGGGTAATAATCGAAGATAATTTAGTAAGCGCTAAAAAAGCCTATCTTAATGCTCAAGCCGATGCGTTGATAGCGGAAGCTAAATGGATTCAGGCAAAAGGAGGATTATTAGAAGATGCGAAAAAATAAATATCTATTTATTTATCTTATTTTGATAACGGCAGTGTTTATGGTGTTTTTTATAAAAAGTAGGCATAAGGCCGCTAAAAATAATTTTACCGAAGAAGTCAAACCTGTCATCGGAAATATCCAATTGACTATTACTACGACTGGAGTTATAGAGCCTCAAAATCGTTTAAAAATAATACCTTCGATTGGAGGGCGAATAGAAGATATTCTAGTTGCCGAAGGCAATAAGGTTAAAAAAGGAGATATTTTGGCTTGGATGAGTTCTACCGATAGAGCTGCTCTTATTGATGCAGCTAGGGCCCAAGGCGAGGAGGTTTTAAAATATTGGGAGGATGTCTATAAAAAAACTCCGATAGTTTCTCCTATCGACGCTGAAGTTATAGTTCGTTCGGTTGAGCCAGGACAAACTATAACTATCAATGATAGCATCGTAGTTTTGTCTGATAGATTAATCATAAGTGCCCAGTTTGATGAAACCGATATTGGACGGATAAAAGTTGGTCAAGAAGCTTTAATAACCTTTGATGCTTATCCAGAAGTTAAAATTAAAGGTGTTGTGGACCACATAGCTTACGAGTCGGAAGTAGTTAATAATGTTAATATTTATAACGTAGATATTGTGCCTACGGAAGTCCCGGAATTTTTGCGTTCCGGTATGAGCGTAAATGCTGAAGTCATCGAAAAAGAGCATAAAAATGTAATGGTTGTTCCTTTAAAGACAGTTTATTATCAAGACAACAAAGCTTTTGTACAGATTAAGAAAGCTCCTCATAATACCATCCAAGAGCGGGAAGTAACCGTTGGATTAAGTGATGAAAAAAATATAGAAGTTCTTCATGGCCTGACATCCAATGATGTGCTTATTATTCAGGACCATGAATATATTTTTAAGAAGAAAGAAACAAAGAAAAACCCATTTATACCTAATAGAAGATGATGATCGAAATCCGTGATGTTCATAAAACCTACCGTAGCGGTAAATTTATAGTTCGAGCCCTAAACGGAGTTTCTTTGTCAATTATGCCTGGAGAGTTCGTTGCTATTATGGGTGCGTCAGGAAGCGGTAAATCGACCCTTTTGCATATTCTAGGATTTTTAGACCGTCCGGATAAAGGCGTTTATAAAATATTAGGTAAAAATACAGCTGAACTTTCTAACGAACAGCTTGCAGTTTTGAGAAATCATCTAGTTGGATTTGTTTTTCAGCAATTTCATCTTCTTCGTCGCATAAATGCTTTAGGCAATACTAGTTTACCTGGTATCTACGGAGGTAAAAAAGATATCCGTAAAAATGCTTTAGATAAGCTTACTGCCGTAGGTTTAAGAGACCGTAAGACTCATTATCCTAATGAGCTTTCCGGAGGAGAACAGCAGAGGGTAGCCATAGCCAGAGCTTTAGTTAATAATCCTAAGATTATTTTTGCTGATGAACCTACCGGTAATTTAGATACTAAAAGCGAAGAGGAGATAATGAAAATTTTTGAAGAGCTTAACAGACAGGGTAAAACCATCGTTATGGTTACACATGAGCAAGAAATAGCTAAATATGCCAAGAGAATTATTAAGATGCGAGATGGAAAAATTATTTCTGATCAAAAAATAAAAAATGACCACCCTTTAGAAAAAACAAAAATAGATACTTCTATAACCAAGATGATTTCCGAGACGCACTCTTCTTTTGGCAAAATTGAACTCATTGACCATATTCGTCAGTCTCTCTATGCAATATTTTCTAATAAAATCCGTTCTTTACTTTCAATGTTAGGCATTCTATTTGGAGTAGCAGCAGTAATTACTATGCTTGCTTTAGGAGAAGGTGCAAAAGAGTCCCTAGAGCAACAGCTTAAGGGTATGGGGTCAAATCTTCTTTCCCTTAGAGGCGGTTCGGCCAGAGTACGCGGTATAGCCCGTACCACCGGATTAATAACTAGGTTTACTTTTAACGACGCTGAAGCGCTGAGAGAATTTTCTCCTTTGATAAAAAGAGTTAGCGGCATGGCTAGAGGAAGCGGTCAGATTATTTATAAAAATAGAAACTGGATATCGAATATAGAAGGCGTGGATTATGATTATGGAGAAATGCGTTCTTGCATCCCCGATATCGGAAGATGGTTTACTAAAGAAGAGATAGTCCAACGAGCTAAGGTGGCAATCTTGGGAATGACAGTTGTTGATGAGCTTTTTAATCGTAATAATCCTGTTGGTGAAACCATAAAAATAAACCGGATTAACTTTAAAGTTATCGGAGTTGCGCCTGAAAAAGGTTCAGCCGGACCGCATAATCAGGATGATATTGTCTATATTCCGGTCACAACCGCTATGTATCGCGTCTTAGGCAAAGATTATCTTGACTCAGTATATGTTGAAGCTAGAGATTCTGAATCTTTAGATGAAGCTAAGTTAGAAATCAAACAATTAATTATTAAGCGTCATCGTTTAAACGAAAAAGATAATGATTCTTTTTATATCTGGGACATGAGTGAGATACAGGAGATGCTTAGTAGTACTACTCAAACGATGAGTCTTCTTTTGGGATGCATTGCTGCCATATCTCTTTTAGTTGGTGGTATCGGGATTATGAATATTATGCTTGTTTCAGTTACCGAGCGAACTCAAGAAATAGGTTTACGTAAAGCTATTGGCGCCCGAGATAGCGATATTATGACTCAATTTTTGATTGAATCGGTGGTAATGACTTTTACCGGAGGCCTTATGGGTATTATTCTTGGCGTAGGGGCGGCATCTATTCTTTCAGTTTTTGCCGGTTGGGCAACTAATGTTACTGTTTTTAGCATAATTTTAGCTACGACATTTTCTATCGCCGTAGGAATCAGCTTTGGTCTTTGGCCGGCAAAAAAAGCTTCTCAACTTAATCCTATCGAAGCCTTAAGATACGAATAATTCATTAAATTTCTTAATTTTTATTACTCGCTCTTGATTAATTTAGGTTTTCTGGTTAAAATATCTCCTTACAATTTATCAAGTTAGATTGAAGTATATTTTATGAAGATAAAAGTTTTTTTAGTAATTAGCATTTCATTATTGATAGCTTTTAGTGGGTTAAAGATTGGTTTCTCTCCCAGCCAGGCAACTACGACCGCCGTTTTCTTTATGTCGCTTTTAGGGATATTTTTCTTTTGGGATTTGAGGTTGAGCTTTGTCTTTTTTGGAGCCGGAATCCTCTTGATAACCCGCTCTGTAGACTTGGAAAACCTGCTTAAATTTGCCTCTTTGGATGTAATTTTATTTCTTATCGGGATGATGATTCTAGTCGGAATGCTCAATGAAGCCGGCCTCATAGTTTGGGCTATTACTAAATTACTGACTTTTAAAGGTATAAATGGTAAAAAAATGTTTTTCCTGATTATGGCGATGTCAGCATTTTCTTCTAGCCTTATGGGAGAAGTTTCTTCGATTATTATAATGGTAAATATTATTATAGCGATAAGCGAATTCTTCGATATGGACCCAGTGCCCTTGCTGATATCCTCGGTTTTAGCTACTAATATCGGTTCATCGGCTACTGTCTTGGGTAATCCTATCGGTGTTCTTATTGCTGCCAGAGGAAAGCTTACTTTCGAAGATTTCATAACTCATGCTTTTCCTATTACGGTTGTAGTGTTTTTAGTCACAATTATTATATTATTTTTGTGGTATAGGAATTATATTAAAGAGCTTGATAAAAAACTTATTTCTATCAGCGAAAATAAATTCTTTTTATCGCTTATAACCATACCAGCCGATAGAAAGGTAAGGATTAGCCTATCTATTTTTACCCTTACCGTAATAGCCATAGCTTTGCATAAAAGATTCGAAGCTATGTTTGGTTTAGAAGAGAATACGCTGTTATTTATGTTGCCTATTTTTGCGGCGGGAATAGTTTTGCTGTACCGACGCGATAAAGTTAGGCATTATATCGAACGTGAAATCGAATGGACTTCGATACTGTTCTTTTTATTCTTGTTCGCACAAGCCAGTGTTATTAAATATTCCGGAATATCCGATTTTTTTGCTAATAAAATTATTGCTGTAGTCGGAGACAATAAATGGTTTTTATCCGGCTTATTTTTATATTCTAGCGGTTTTCTTTCCAGTATCTTGGATAATACCGTGGTAGTAGCTTCCTATGTTCCGACTATATTAAGTTTAAGTTCGTCACAAGCTTTTCTTAGAGCTATCTGGTGGGCAGTATTATTCGGGGCTTGTTACGGCGGAAATATAACTGCTATAGGCTCTACTGCCAATATAGTAGCTTTAGATATCTTAGAAAAAAAGACCAAAAAGAAAATAAGTTTTCTTAAGTGGTTAAAAATTGGCTTAGTCGTCGGAATAGTCAGTATGACAAGCGCCTTCATTTTAATTTTTTTATTTAATCCTTAATATTCCGAAGGGTTGACAAAGTTAATAAGATAAGTATAATATTTATATTAATAAGTCCTGAGTTTCGAAGGGGGAACCTGGACATAAAAAAAGTAAAACCTTCGCTAGATAAGCGGAGGTTTTTTTATTGGCTAGCCCTTATGTTCAATCTTCTTTAAATATAACGCAAAAGCTAGAAGTTCTTTCGCATGATTCCCGATATGATTTAGCTTGTGCTTGCGCCACGGCTCCTGATGAGCATCGCTATCGTTCTGTTGAGAATAGATGGATATATCCAGTTAGTTTTACTTCCGGCAAGAAAACTTTTCTTTTTAAGACTTTACTTTCCAATTTTTGCCGTTTATTTCTGGATGGTGGCTGCCTTCAGTGTTTACAATGTATGGCGCGCCCGCCAACGCTGCCTGACCACCACAACTCGCCGCCGGATGACCACGACCTTGTTC
>JAGOLA010000083.1 GCA_017994375.1 Candidatus Omnitrophota bacterium
TAGAACTTAGAGAAGGAGATGTCTTAGCAATTGAGCCTATGGTTTCAGCCGGCAGCTATGAGGTAGATATTTTACCAGACGGATGGACGGCAAAAACTAAAGATAATTCAATATCAGCTCATTTTGGACATACCGTTGCAATAACAAAAAGAGGGCCATGGATATTAACTAGTTAGCTCATAGTTCGGAGACTTTATTTTATGCCAAAGGAAGATTTGATTGCCGTAGAAGGAGAGATAGTAGAAGCATTACCTAATGCTACTTTTAGAGTTAAATTAGATAATGGCCATATTATTTTAGCTCATGTTTCGGGTAAAATGCGGATGCATTTTATAAGAATTCTTCCTGGTGATAAGGTTAATGTAGAATTATCTCCTTACGATTTGGCCAGAGGCAGAATAACTTATAGGCATAAATAGTTCGTAGTTAAAAAGATTAAAAATAAAAGTTTTGTTGAAACAATTAAGTAATAATAGAGATGCATACAATCTCCGCCGAAGGCGGAGGGTTCGGGCTAACCCTAAGAGAAGAAACTTATTGTATCCATCGTAAGCAATAAGGTTAAGATAGAGTTTTGCTAAAAAAATTAAAGTAATAAAATTAAGATAAACTATAGTTAGGAAGAAGATGAAAGTCAGAACTTCAGTTAAGAAAATTTGTGATAAGTGTAAAATAGTTAAAAGAAAACGAATAGTTAGGATTATCTGCAAGAATCCTAAGCATAAGCAGAGGCAGGGTTAGAGATTAAATTAATAGATTCAAAATCGTCAAGATAGGAGAGAAAGATGCCAAGAATTTTCGGAGTAGATATTCCTAAAAATAAAAAAATAAAAATTTCTTTAGGTTATATATATGGTATCGGACCGACTTTAGCTTTGAAGATTCTTAAAGAAACTGGCATAGAACCCGAAAAAAAAGCTTCGGATTTAAACGAAGAAGAGATTTCAAAAATTGCTTCCTATGTTCAAGCTAATTATCGTATAGAAGGAGAACTGCGTAGAGAAATTGCTCAAAATATCAGAAGGCTGATAGATATCGGTTCCTATCGTGGTCTTCGGCATAAAAAAGGTTTACCAGTTAGAGGTCAACGCACTAGATGTAATGCCAGAACTAGAAAAGGACATAAGCCTAAAGTAGGCGGCATAAAGAAACCATAAGAGAGAGGAGCAAGATGGCTAAAAAGAAAAGAAGAGAAAAAAAGAAAAAAATTCAATTAGCTTCTAATTTTGGGGTAGCACATATTAAGGCTACTTTTAATAATACTATAATTTCTATTACTGATTTAAACGGAAATGTTTTATCTTGGTCTTCAGCTGGTGCGGTAGGTTTTAAGGGAGCAAAAAAATCGACTCCTTATGCCGCTCAGATGGCTTCCTTTAATGTTGCTAAACAAGCAAAAGATATGGGTTTGAAAGAATTAGAAGTTTTGGTTAAAGGGCCGGGACCAGGTAGAGAATCAGCAATAAGAGCACTTCAGGCTGCTGGTTTAAGCGTTAAAAAAATAAAGGATATTACTCCAGTGCCTCATAATGGGTGTCGGCCAAAGAAGAAGAGAAGAGTTTAAATTAAATTTTATAGCATATAAAGTAATGAGGTAAATATTTATGGGTAGATATTTAGGACCAAAATGCAGGTTATGTCGAAGAGCAGAAACGAAATTATTTTTAAAAGGCACAAGATGTGTTACCGAGAAATGCTCAATGTCTAAACGTCCAACACCTCCAGGTATGGCCGGACGACAAAGGAATAAACCGACTGACTATGGTTTGCAGTTAAGCGAAAAGCAAAAAGTAAAAAGAATGTATGGCATGTTGGAGAGACAATTTCGGCGATTTTTTACTATAGCAAGTAGATCTCGTGGCATTACCGGACGCTACCTTATTCAGTTATTGGAGAGGCGCTTGGATAATGTTATTTACCGAGCTCTTTTTGCTTCTTCTAGAAGTCAAGCTAGACAGCTAGTGAGCCATGGCTTTATTCTTGTAGGAGGAAAGAGAGTCAATATCCCCTCTTATATAGTTAAAAGCGATCAAACAATAGAGATAAAAGCTAAAGATAGCGTAAAACAAAATATTAAAAGTAACATCGATATGAATTCTAAGGAAAGAAGCGTTCCTACTTGGATGCAAGTAGATAATAATAATTTAACAGTAAAAATTGTACGTCTTCCCGAGAAAGAAGATTTAGCTATAGCTGTTAATGAACAGGTAATAGTTGAGCTTTATTCTAAATAAAATATTAACACGGTTATCTTTTTTATAATAGTTTGATATAAACTTGCTAAGGTCAAGGAGGTAAAAAAATGGGAATTACCTGGAGGGATTTTCAATTTCCGAAGAGAGTCATAGTCGATCAAGAAACATATACGCCAAGTTACGGCAAGATTATTGCTGAACCTTTGGAGAGAGGGTATGGGATAACATTGGGTAATGCTTTAAGGAGAGTGTTACTTTCTTCTATAGAAGGAACCGCAGTAACTTCGGTAAAGATAGATTCGGTTTCACATGAATTTTCGGTTATTGAAGGCGTATTAGAGGATATTCCTGAGATTATTCTTAATATAAAAAATTTAGTATTAAGAACTTATTCGCGCGCGCCGAAAAAAATATACATAAAAGCCGAAGGCGAAAAGGAAGTTACAGCCAAGGATATAGTAACCGATGAGACGATTGAAGTTGTTAACCCAGATTTGCATATAGCTACTATGACTTCCAAAAAAGCTAAGCTAAATATTGAGATGGAAGTTGGTAGGGGTAGAGGATTTGTTCCGGCAGAAGCTAACAAAAGAGAAGGGATGGCTTTAGGGGTTATCGCTATTGACTCTATATTTACTCCCGTTAAGCGAGTATCTTTTAAAGTAGAAAATACTAGAGTTGGAAAACGTACCGATTATGATAAGCTAATTTTAGAAATTTTTACTAATGCTAGTATTGAGCCTAAAGAAGCTTTGATTTATGCCGCTAAAGTAATGAATAAACATTTTGAACTTTTCTTCTCTTTAGGAGAGCTTCCCGAGGAGGAATACGAAGATTTAACTCCGGAAGAAGTAGCACTCTATGAAAAGTTAAAAATACCAGTATCTGAACTGGAACTAACAGTAAGAAGCAGCAATTGCTTAAGAGAAGCCAACATAAAAACTTTAGCCGATTTAGTAGAAAAGGCCGAACCCGAAGTCCTTTCTTATCGGAATTTTGGTAAAAAATCTCTAGAAGAAGTTTCAGCTTTGCTAAAAAGCATGGGGCTTTCTTTTGGTATGAAGATAGACAGAAATAAATTGGAATCACTATGAGACATAGAAAAAAAAGCGAAAAATTTTCTCGGCCTCGGGCTCAAAGAAAAGCTTTGATTAAAGCTTTATCAAAAGCAGTGATTATCAACGAACGTATAATAACTACTGTTTCCCGAGCGAAGTATTTAAGAAGAGAAATAGATCATCTAATTACTTTAGGTAAAAAAGGAACATTGCATCATAAACGTTTGGCTTACATCAAGTTAGGAGATCATAATTTAGTTAAGAGACTTTTTGAAGTTATAGCTCCACGTTTCGCTAATATTGCCGGTGGTTATAGCCGGGCAATCACTCTTGGCAGAAGGCGCGGAGATGGAGCGCTTCTTTCTTTATTTGAATTAACAAGAATTATAAAAAAGCCCAAAGGCCATAAAGAGCATAAGAAGCAAGATAAAGAGGTGCCATTAGAAGAAAAAGAGAAAAAACTAGCTCCTAAAAAAGAGAAAAAACCTAAAAAAGGAGTTGTTTCCGGAGTTAAGAAGATTTTTAAAAAAGAAAGAGACGCTCTCTAAACAAAAGTGTTTTTTAAAGCCGTAGATATGATAAACCCTCAAGTTTCTTCTCTTAGTAAATCAACAACTCTTAAAATAACAGCTTTAACAAAAAAATTAATAAAAGAAGGTAAAGACATCGTAAATTTTGCAGCGGGAGAGCCAGATTTTGATACTCCGGCTTATATTAAGAATGCTGCTATAGCTTCTATTGAAGAAGGTTTTACCAAATATACTCCTTCTGCCGGAATACCGGAATTACGGGAGCAAATTGCTAATAAACTTAGAAATGATAATAACATAGATATTTCAGGTGATAATATAATAGTTACTTGTGGGGCTAAGTATGCTCTTTTTGCAGCCTTATTGACAATTACCGGAGCTAATGACGAAGTTATTATACCAGCTCCTTATTGGGTAAGTTATCCTGAAATGGTTAAGCTCACTTGCGGCAAAATTAAATTTTTACCTACTCTTGGGCAAGATAAATTTAAGATAAAGGCTTCGGCATTGGAAAAAGTAATAACTTCTAAGACTAAAGTCTTATTACTAAATTACCCTAATAATCCTACCGGCTTAACCTATACTCATTCCGAATTGTCAGATATTTATGATTTAGTTAAGAACAAGAATATTTATGTAATTAGCGATGAGATCTACGAAATTTTAACTTATGACGGCCATAAACATGCAAGTTTTGCTTCCATAGGTGATGCTAAAAAATTTACCATTACTGTGAACGGTTTTTCTAAGGCTTTCTCGATGACAGGTTGGCGCATAGGCTATTTAGCTGCCGATAGAGAAGTTATTGAAGAAGCTTTAAAAGTAATAGATCACACTACTTCTTGTACTTCTTCGATATCCCAACGGGCTGCTCTGGCAGCTTTAAAGGATAAAAAGTGGTCTTACGGTATAAAAGAAGAGTTTCAAAAGCGCCGCGATGCGTTATGGAAAGGATTATCTGAGTGTAGCGCCTTAGAGGCTGTTAAACCCGAAGGCACTTTTTATATGTTTTGTGATATCCGAAAAACAGGTTTAACTTCTCCAGAATTTGCCACTAGACTTCTAGAAGAAGGTTTAGTTTCATGTATTCCCACCGATTCTTTTGGACAGGAAGGATTTGTACGTTTCAGTTTTGCTACCAGTTTAGAAAGTATTAAAAAAGGTATCGAGCGTATAAAAGCGTTTTTGAATAAACTTTGATAATTAGCATAAAGCATACCGTTTTATATGGCTAAAACAATAATAGAAAAGATACTTTCTTATCATGCCAACACTTCTTTAAACGCTAATGATGTTGGCATTTGTAAGGTTGACTTTTGTTTTTCGCAGGATGGAACATCAGCTTTAGTTATTGACAGCATTTTAGCTTCCAAAAGAAAAGTAGTTTTACCTAAAAAGTATGCTATGTTTATAGATCATAGCAGTCCTTCACCCAATTTAGGCGTTTCCAAAGTGCATTCTTATATGCGTCAGTTTCAAAGAGATAATAAGACTTTATTCTATGATGTTGGTTGCGGAATATCTCATCAGCTAGTGATAGAAGAAGGTTTTGCTTATCCGGGAGCCTTGATCTTGGGCGCTGATTCTCATACTTCTACTGCCGGAGCCTTAGGCGCTGCCGCTTTTGGAGTGGGATCGACTGATTTAGCAGTTACTCTTATGACCGGCAAGAATTGGTTTAAAGTACCAGAAACCTATAAAATAGTCGTTAAAGGTAAATTGCCTAAAGGAGTTTATAGCAAAGATATTATTCTTTATATAATAAATAAATTAGGGGCCAATGGAGCTACTTATAAGTCAGTTGAGTTTAGCGGAGAAGCAATAAGTAAGTTATCCTTAGAAGCAAGGTTTACTATTACTAATATGACTATTGAATTTGGTGCTAAATGCGGTTTAATTTCTCCAGACGCAAAAGCTCTCTCTTTTCTTAGAGAACGAAAGATAAAAAAGTACCAACCGGTTTATCCCGATAAGCAATGTTCCTACAGTAAAGTTTTAGAATTTGATGTTTCTAAATTACCGCCTTATATAGCTAAACCCCATAGCGTTGATAACGGTTTAGCTATCGATGATATCGGAGAAGTCAGAATTAATCAAGCATTCTTAGGTACTTGTACTAATGGCAGATTGGAAGATTTAGCTATTGGAGCGAAAATTTTGAAAGGTAGAAAAGTGCATAGAGATGTTAAACTGTTAGTAGCTCCTG
>JAGOLA010000084.1 GCA_017994375.1 Candidatus Omnitrophota bacterium
GGGTGGAGGTTGGCTAGCTAAACTTAAATTTGCTGATTTTGCCGGTTCCACAGTTGTTCATACTGTCGGTGGTTTTGCGGCTTTAATCGGAACGATAATTTTGAAACCCAGAATTGGCAAATATAATCCCGATGGATCGGCCAATGCTATAGCCGGTCACTCTATACCGTTAGCTTCTTTAGGAGTATTTATTCTTTGGTTTGGATGGTTTGGCTTTAATCCTGGTTCGACCTTAAGCGTCGGCGACGGCCAGCTAATAGCTAGAGTAGCTATCAATACTAATTTAGCAGCTGCCAGTGGCGGAATTTTTGCTATGTTTACAGTATGGAAGATGTTTGGTAAACCTGATTTATCAATGGCTATGAACGGTGCTTTAGCCGGTTTGGTTGCTGTTACCGCACCATGCGCTTTTATCGATCCTTATGCTGCTATTATAATTGGCGCTGTTGGCGGTGTCTTAGTGATTTTTGGAGTTATAACCCTAGATAGGTTCAGGATAGATGATCCGGTAGGTGCGTTTCCGGTACACGGCTTAAACGGTATCTGGGGTACGCTATCGATAGGATTATTCGGTAAGAAAATTTTAGGCTTGGCTTATGACGGCTTATTTTACGGCGGAGGATTAGCACAATTTAAGATACAACTTTTAGGAGTAATTTCGGTAGCTGCTTTCGTTATGGTTACAATGGGAATTATATTTAAATTAATTCAGGCAATAATTGGGTTAAGAGTAGATAGAGAAGAAGAACTTAAAGGGCTTGATATCGGTGAACACGGGATGGAATCTTATTCGGGTTTCCAGGTGTTTACAACCCAATAAGTAACTAAAAGAGGAGGTAGAAAGATGCATCCAATCTTTGCGAAGTAAAGTTTCGCCGAAGGCGAACTTATTGGATCCATCGTTAATGATGTTGGGTAGATATAGTTTTTTAGAAATTAATTGTAATTGTATAGAAAATAAACTATAGGAGGTAAAGAGATGAAGCTAATAATTGCCATGATTCAACCACATAAATTACTTGATGTTAAAAAAGCCCTATATGAAGCCGAAGTATTTAAAATGACCGTGACTAATGCTTTAGGATGCGGTCAACAGAAGGGGTATACCGAAACTTATCGAGGGGTAATACACGAAGTAAATCTGCTTAAGAAAATAAGATTAGAAATCGCTGTTAACGAAGATTTTGTTCAACCGACTATCAAGGCTATTATAAAAGGCGCTCGGACAGGTTCGATAGGTGACGGAAAGATATTTATCCTTGATTTAAACCAATGTTTACGCATCAGAACTGGAGAAGAAGGTAATTTAGCTATCGGATAATTATTGTATAGCTTTACTTGACAGGTAATTATTTAAGAGTTATATTAGACCGGACAAAGAAGTTTAATTAGGGCGAAGACGCCTCGTTTAAGTTATCGAAGACTTAAAAGAGGCGTTTTTTTATTTACAGGAGGTAGGCAAAGATGGTTTTATTCTTAAAACATATCGCTATTGAGGGGCCAGGATTATTATTAGATTTTTTTAAAAACTTAGGCTTAAAAACAGGTATTATTGATATTAGTGCAGGAGAATCTTTGCCGAGTTTTGAAGATTATCAAGCTATAGTTTTTTTAGGCGGACCGATGAATGTTTATGAGACCGATAGGTACAGTTTTTTATTGGAAGAAGAAAAATTTTTAAAAAAGGCCTTAGCTAAAGAGATACCTTTTTTAGGGATTTGCTTAGGAGCTCAGATATTGGCAAAAGTTAGTAATGCTAAAATTAAAAAGGCACCGTTAAAAGAGATAGGTTGGTATGAGGTAAAGTTGACCGGAGAGGGGAAAGACGATTTTCTCTTTAACGGTTTAGGAGAGAAATTAACGGTATTTCAATGGCACGAGGACACCTTTGATTTAGCACCGCAGGCTAAGTTGCTTGCCAGAGGTGATACCTGCGTTAATCAGGCTTTTCGAGTTGGTAAATATGCTTGGGGATTACAGTTTCATCCTGAGATAAAAAATGGCATGTTGAGAAGTTGGCTAGAATATTACAATGAAGACATAGACCGTGATAGGATATTATTTAATTATTTTGAAAAACAGGATGTTTATTTATCACAGGCAAAACATCTTTGTCTTAATTTTGCCAAAGTAATTAAACAAGCCGCCAATGTTAAAGATTAGAAAAATTAAAACAAGATGAAAAAAGATAGTAATTAACTTAGATAGATTTAAAATATAATCAGGTATGAAGTACTGGCATTTTCCTAAGCCCCAAGGCCTATATGATCCGCAGTTCGAAAAGGACTCTTGCGGGGTGGGGTTTATTTGCAATATTAAAGGTATAAAATCCAATACCCTCATTAAGGATTCTTTGACTATTCTTAAACGCTTAGCGCATAGGGGCGCGGTAGGTTCAGACCCTAAGACCGGAGATGGTGCCGGAATATTAATACAGACTCCTCATAATTTTTTTCAAAAAGTCGCCGCCGAAAAAAAAATAAAGCTTCCTTCTTACGGTCAATATGGCAGCGGGTTAATTTTTTTACCGCCTAAAGCTACAGAGAGAAACTTTTGTAAGGAGGTATTTTCTAAGATTATTGAGCAAGAGGGCCAAAGTATTTTGGGTTGGCGTAAAGTTCCGGTAAATGATTCGGTAATCGGCAAGGGAGCAAAAGATTCCCAGCCGGTTATAGAACAAATTTTTATCCTTAAAAACAAGGATTTAAAAGATTTACTTAGTTTTGAAAGAAAACTTTATGTTATAAGAAAAAGAATAGAAAATACGATACGAGATTCGAAACTTTCCCAGAAATCATTCTTCTATATTACCAATCTTTCTTTTAGAACTTTTTCCTATAAAGGCCTGCTTATGCCTTATCAATTAGAAGACTTCTTTTTAGACTTAAAAGACCAAGCTATGGAAAGTTCAATTGTGCTAGTGCATTCGCGCTATAGCACTAATACTTTCCCTACTTGGGATTTAGCCCAGCCGTTTAGGTTTTTAGCCCATAACGGCGAAATAAATACTTTAAGAGGTAACATTAACTGGATGCAGGCTAAAGAGCTTCTTTTGGAGAGCCCTTTATTCGGTAAAGATATCGCTAAGATAAAACCGGTTATTACGCCTTTAGGCAGCGATTCGGCCAGCATCGATAATATTTTAGAGCTATTAGTTTTGGCCGGGCGTTCTATTCCCCACGCTATGATGATGCTTATACCTTCGGCTTGGGAACAGAATAATTTCATGAGTGAAGATTTAAGAGCCTTTCATAAATACCAGGCTTGTCTTATGGAGCCTTGGGATGGGCCGGCAGCAATTACTTTAACCGATGGGGTTTGTATCGGTGCAGCTTTAGACAGAAATGGCCTTCGTCCGGCTCGGTACATCATTACTAAAGATGAGCGTGTGATTATGGCTTCGGAAGTAGGCGTACTTGATATTAAGCCTGAAGATATCATTTCTTCCGGACGGCTTACTCCGGGCAAAATCTTTTTTATCGATACTCAAGAAGGCCGCATTATTGAGGATCCCGAGGTTAAACAAAAAATTGCTACTCAAAAGCCGTATAAGATGTGGTTAGATAAGAATCTAGTAGAACTTAGCGATTTACCGTTTCCTCCTAGAGAAAAATCCGAGCCGGAGCCAGAAAATATTTTAGAACAGCTAAAAGCTTTTGGCTATACGCGGGAAGATTTGAAAGTGATTATTAAACCAATGTCCGAAAATGCCATCGAGCCTACCGGTTCGATGGGCAATGATACTCCCTTAGCGGTATTATCTAAAAAACCGCAACTTCTTTATAATTATTTTAAACAGCTATTTGCTCAAGTCACCAATCCGGCTATTGATTCTATTCGGGAAGAAGTAGTTATGAGTTTAGAGTGTTTTATGGGCGGCCGGAAAAATCTCTTGGATGAAACTGCCGAACATTGCAAAAAGCTTCATCTTACTCAGCCGATTTTAACTAATGAAGAACTAGAGCGAATTCGGCGTAATAACAGCGGATTTAAAGTTAAAACAGTTTTACTTCTTTTTAAATCCGGCAGTATCGACGATTTTAAGAAAAGTTTAGATAGGATTTGTAAAGAGTCGGAAGAAGCCATTAAAAAAGGTTGCTCTTTCATTATTTTGAGCGATAGAGGCGTGGATAGAGAATATGCTGCTCTTCCGGCACTGTTAGCAGTAGGAGTGGTGCATCAGTATCTGGTTCAAAAGGCTTGTCGTTCACAAATTACTTTGATATTGGAGAGCGCCGAGCCAAGAGAGGTACACCATTTTGCTCTTCTTTTTGGTTTTGGTGCTGGATGCATTAACCCTTATTTAGTTTTAGATAGTATTGGATATTTAAAAAATAAAGGCGAGTTAGTTTTAGAAGTAGAAAAGGCCCAAAAAAACTATATTAAAGCGGTTGATAAAGGTATATTAAAGATACTTTCTAAGATGGGTATTTCTACTTTGCAGAGTTATCGTGGAGCTCAGATTTTTGAAGCTTTAGGTTTAGAGCCAAAGATAATTGAAAAGTGTTTTACTAGAACAACTTCCAGGATAGGAGGAGCAAGCTTAGAAGTCATTGCCAAAGAAGCTATTTTACGCCACCAAGAAGCTTTTCCTAAAAAAGAAGGCTTTTTACCGTTGCTTGCTACCGGAGGAATTTACTCTTGGAAGAAAGACGGAGAATTCCATTTGTGGAATCCTGAAAGTATCTTTGCACTTCAAGATGCCACGCGTAAAAATGACTATCAACGTTATAAAGAATTTGCGGGTTTAATTAATGACCAATCCAATAATCCTACTACTTTAAGAAGTTTGTTTAAATTTAAAAAAGCTAAACCTATACCTCTTGAAAAGGTTGAGCCTAAAGAGGAAATCTTTAAGCGCTTTGCTACCGGAGCGATGAGCTTTGGTTCAATCTCTAAACAAGCCCATGAGACTTTAGCTATTGCTATGAATCACATTGGCGGAAAGTCTAATACCGGCGAAGGCGGCGAAGATCCGGTTAGATTTATTCGTCTTCCCGGTCGCAATTTTACTCGCAGTGCCATAAAACAGGTTGCTTCTGGTAGGTTCGGCGTGACCACTAACTATTTAGTAAATGCCGATGAGTTACAAATTAAGATTGCTCAAGGGGCAAAACCCGGTGAAGGAGGGCAATTACCTGGCTATAAAGTAAGTGCTATTATTGCCAAGATACGTTACACTACGCCCGGAGTCACCTTGATTTCGCCTCCGCCGCACCATGATATTTATTCCATAGAAGATTTAGCCCAGTTAATATTTGATTTGAAGAATGTTAATCCGCAGGCTCGGATAAGCGTGAAATTAGTATCAGAAGTCGGCATCGGAACTATTGCTGCCGGTGTAGCTAAGGGCCATGCCGATATGATTTTAATTTCCGGAGGAGATGGTGGCACCGGGGCTTCGCCAATAAGCTCTATTCGTCATGCCGGGCTTCCTTGGGAATTAGGATTATCGGAAACTCACCAGACTTTAGTCTTAAATGATTTACGTTCACGGATACGGCTGCAAACCGACGGTCAACTTCGCACTGGTCGGGATGTAGCCATAGCTGCTCTTTTAGGGGCTGAAGAGTTTGGTTTTTGTACGATAGCGCTGGTAATTTCCGGCTGCATAATGCTTAGGCATTGTCATCTTAATAATTGTTCGGTAGGAATAGCTACCCAAGATAAGATTCTCCAGGACAGGTTTCAGGGTAAACCCGAGTACCTCATTAACTATTTTAATTTCGTAGCTCAAGAGCTGCGTGAAGTTATGGCTAGTTTAGGTATAGCTAAGTTGGACCAAATGATCGGAAAGGCCGATTTTTTAGATATTAATAGAAATATTATTCCGTGGAAAGCCAAGGATATTGATTATTCTAAGATT
>JAGOLA010000085.1 GCA_017994375.1 Candidatus Omnitrophota bacterium
GTTTCACATTTACCACGCATCCAAACGCCAAGAGTTACTGCAGGGTTATAATGCCCTCCGGAGATATGTCCACCGGCATAAACCATTACCATTAGTATGGTGCCTATTGCCAATGGGGCCATTGCGCCAGCACCACCCGGCTCAATAACACAAAGACCGATAACAAAAAGCAGGAAAAAAGTACCGATAAACTCAACAATATACTTTTTCATTCTGCCCTCCTATTTGAGTTATATTATATCTTAAATAAAAAATCTTACAATAGATTACAGTCGTCCGACCGTCCAGTCAAAACTCTATTTATAGAATAACAATTTTGGTATAATTGGTTAAGGTGTATCGAAAATGAGAAGAAAATACATTAATAAGATGAAAAATATCGATTCTTTTATTTTAGAGCGGTTTCCAGAAAATGAGCGCTGGCCATGGTTAGACGTAGCAAGAGGCATCATGATTTTTCTTATGATTATCTCTTCTTTAGTATCTAGATTCGATTATGTCTCTGGTTTTTATAAACACGCCCCAACCGGTTCGATATCCATCATCGATATTGGGACCGCAACTTTTATTTTCATAATGGGCATTTCTGCTTACGTCTCTTTTTCGAAACGGCAACGGGAAAAAGGAACAATGAAAGCCTTGGTACACCATTTACATCATTATACCTTTATTGGCTTATTAGCTGTCGTCCAATTGGTTATTGAAATGCTTATTGGTACCCCTAAAATATGGTGGAAGGTATGGGATGTTTTGCCAACGTTGGCAATGGTCGGAGTATGGATAATCCCTTTTATCATTATAAAAGATATGAAGTGGAGAAATACCGCATCAATAGCAGGAACAGTAGTATATTGCATCTTAGGTTATGCCCTTTTTATTACTTTACCGATTAAACATAATAACTATATATTAAACGCAACGCATAATCTGTTCTGGATGAATAGAGCAGGTGTGCATGGTGGATTATTTGGAAGTGCAGGGTATGCTTTGATAGCAGTTTGGGCATACAATCTTACTGCTATTCTTTATACTATCCTTGTTATTCAGAAAAACCCCTTGAAAGGATTATTTCACTGGATCACCACGGGAGTCGTGTTGCTATTTGTTGGATTAATTTGGCATTTTATAGAACTGAATTATTTTCTCCAATTTGAGGGTGTATATGGAATTTCCAAACGAGCGGTTAATGGGCCGTATATTTTTGTATCTTTGGGAGTGAATATTCTTTTATGTTCAGTAATAATTATTGCTAAGCAAAATTGGTCACAGCCAACAGGCTCAGTCATGATCCCTTTATTCTCACTCTTGATATTATTGCTGACATCTCCGTTGAAAAATTTGGTATCAGTCATAGTTTTAGGAATTATAACAGTTACGGCATACTTAATTTTTAAATTCATCGGGAAAAGAATCCCCAGAATTAAATCTGAACCCGTATTTACGGCAATTGGACGAAATGCAATTATCCTCTATTTTATTGCCTACTTGATTGGCTTGGTGTATAAAAAGACTTTAGATATTGGAAGTGATACAAATTTTTGGTTCACCTTACCCCTGATATTTATCCCATTATATGCCATTACCCTGTTAGGGGTGTTTCTACATATTAAGAAAAAATATCTCCGCATCTAATTAAGCTCCCCCCGGCTAGCTTTAAAAAAAATAACCCCCATCTAAAAAGATGGGGGTATTTTTTTCAAAGCTCCCCGGCGAGGGCTCGAACCTCGGACCTATTGGTTAACAGCCAACCGCTCTACCGACTGAGCTACCGGGGAATTAGTGTTTCTTAGGTTTTTAAAGCGAAGCGAATAAAAACATTAGAAACACTTACTTCGACACACTCTTAAAAAATCTTGTAAAGATTTTTTAAGTATATAGGTGTGTCGAAGATTTAAAAGAACATCGCTAATTATAACCTATTCATTATTAGGCGTCAACTGTTCCTCTAAACAAATTTTGGGGCCCGAACTTTACTTATACGTAACTTTCCGCAACAAAATCGGTTGGACATTGCTTAAGAAAGATGCGATAATATTTTGATAAAAGTAATTATAACTTTTAATTAATTAGAAATTATTCATGCTAAGTGCTTAAAATAATGAGCGAAGAGCTCTTATCTGACATAGCAATTTTAAAACTAAAATTTAAGAGTATCTCTGCCTGCCATTGGCTTAAGATATTTTCTTTTTTATCAGGAATTGCTGCCCTTATCTACGAAGTCATCTGGACCCGGATATTTGCCAATATCTTAGGCTCCACAGCTTTTGCTATGAGCTGTGTTTTTAGCGCTTTTCTTCTTTGTTTAGCTATCGGCGCTCATCTTGGTGGTAAATTTATCCAAAAGAAAAATCCCGATTCTCTACAGGTTTTCGGTTGGATTGAAATTCTCATTGCCGGCTGGGCCTTATTTATCACCTACAGTCTTATTAAATATAAAATTAACATTGCTGTCTTTCTTCCTAGCTCTACCTCACTCTTATTTACTTTGATAATACAGTTAACGACAGTTTTAGTGTTAATAGGAGTACCTAGCATATTAATGGGAACTACTTTTCCTCTTATCGTAACTGCTTCTAAGCAATGGGCGGCTCCGGAAAAAACCGTGACTTCTCTTTACGGCTGGAATACCATTGGTGGAGCTTTAGGCTCCTTTCTTTGCGGATTTATTTTAATTCTACATTTGGGTCTTTACGGCACAGTTATTTTATCTTTTGGCCTTAACCTGCTGGTAGGATTAGTTAGTCTATTACTGGCTTCTACCCATAAAAACCATGAACCTATTTCTTATCAAAATTCCTTAAAAAAGCCACTCCAAGAAACTAGTCAGATAAACCCCAATAATTTGCTTATACTATTTACCTTCTTTAGCGGATTTACTGGCTTATCTCTGGAAATATTATGGGGACGGCTAGCTAAATTTTTTCTGGGAGACCGTACTTTAGCCACTTCAGCTTTGCTTACTATCTATCTGCTTTGTTTAGGAACTGGCAGCTTTCTAGCTGCTTATCTACATAACCTGCGCCATAAACTAAAATCTTATAATATTTTTTTTATTCTGGCCCTATTGTTTGGCCTTAGCGCTCTAACACAAATCCTATCGGTACGCACCGCCTACTGGGTTATTAATAATGCTAGTTTACAGACAGCAGTATCAACCCAATTTATTTCCCTGTGGCGGTTTTTTCTTTCCTTTCTGATAATGGCAATTCCAGTAACTATTGCCGGGATAACTTTTCCGTTCCTACTTTGCAATATGCGTAACCTTGCTATTGATACCGGGAAAACAGTCGGCCATCTCTATTTTGTAAATACTGTGGCATCGACTTTGGGTGGAATATTTTCCGGTTATTTTATCTCCCGCACTATTGGCACCCTAGGAGGGTTTTTCTTAATCAGTGCTTTTCTGATGTTAGTATCATTAGTATTAGTGATTTATTTAACCGCCAGGATAAAAATTAAAGCGGTGTTTGTACTTGTGTTAATGGGGCTTTTTATACATTGCTCCTTCAGTTTTCCTACCTCTTTAGTTAAGTTATCCAAAAACGAACAAGTAATCGCCAGCAATGAAGATGAGTACGGAGTGCAGGTCATCAGCCGTTTTGCTAAAAGATATTTTAACGTCAGAAATAACCGCCTGCAGCTTATTTATTATCTGGGGCCAGCTGAAACCAGTATCGTACAGCAAATGCAGGCTTATCTTCCTATGCTATATGCTCCCCACTCTCAACGGGTACTTAATATCGGCACCGGTTATGGTATTACTGCCGGAACTTTTACTTTATATCCCCAAATTAAAGCCATTGAAACTGTGGAAATTTTACCTTTCTTAGCCCAAAAACAAAATCTGTTTTCAGAATTCAATTTTCAGTATTTTAAAGATCCGCGGGTAAAACTAGTGGTAAATGACGGCCGCCACTATTTAAACTCTGACCAAACCAAATATGATATTATCTCAGTTAATGTCTTAGACCCTTATCTTCCCGGTTCAGCTGATCTTTTTACCCTAAATTTCTGGCAAGAAGTTAAAAAGCATCTTAATCCGGGAGGCGTAATGGTACAACTTATCTGGGGTAAAGATATAGAGTTGCTGTTAAGAGGGTTAGCCCAAGTTTTTCCCCAATTTATGTTATTCCCTGCTTATCATAATAGCTTTAATGTTTTAGCTTTTAATATTCCTGGGGATGCTGGTATTCCTCTTCCTAGTGAAAATCTTCCGAAACAGGCAAAACAGGAATTACTAAAATTATTAGATATGGATCCTGAGATATTTTTCCGACATACACTTGACGTCTGCTCCTTAATCACTCAGAAATATAAAAAAAATCTTCTTAGCCGTCATTTTAAAAGAAAGTATCATACGGACAACTATCCGATTCTAGAATATCAATGGGCTGCGGGAACTAAAACTATGTTTGATTCTCCATCAGTATTAGAGTAACAATATAAAAATATGTTCAATAAAAATTCCGGTACCGGATTAAAAATTCTGGCTATTCTTTCCGGCATGGCCGGAGTCGGCTACGAAGTATTCTTTTTCCGCTTACTTACCAATTATCTGGGAGACATGTTTTATGTCCATGCTACTTTGTTAAGCTCTTTTCTGTTGGGCATAGGAATCGGTTCGAAAAAAGCTTACCGCTTTCATGGTTATCTTCACGTGGTAGAATGGCTAATTGGCCTCTATGCTTTATTATTTCCGACAATCTTATCTATAGCCCAACAACAGCAATGGTTAAGGATTACTCTAGGCAATCCCGCCTTAACTTCCTTATTGACTATACTTTTCCTGGGACCTCCTTCTATACTGATTGGATTTAGCGTGCCTCTATTTAGCGCTTACCTTAAAAATACTCAGGCCCAAAAAGCTTTTGCCAGTATCTATACTGTGTATAATTTGGGAGCTTTTGTAAGCGTATTATTGATAGAATTATTCTTGATTAGAATTTTTGGAATTAGTTTCTCTCTTTATTGCAATGGCACGCTTAATATTGTAATAGGTATAATTCTTTTTTTTCGTTATGGTGGTATACGCTCAGTCAAACCTCAAGATACAGAAAAAGAAATCCTATTTAGCCGGCGAGTAATTTTGGCTTTAGCAGTATCTAGCTTTGCCAGCTCTATCTTTCAGATGTTTTTTTATAAGACTTGTTTTCATATTTTCGACACTAATCGCGAAAATTTTGCTATTGGCTTAGCAGTTACCTTTATTGCCATCTCGATAGGCACTTACCTAGTACGCCGCTATAAGTTAAGTTTTGATACCTGCATGCTATTGGCTATATTTTCTTTAGGTCTTATCTTTTTTTTATTTAAAGAAATACACCGCTTTTTTATGTCCTTGTGGGACTTAGCTCGCTACTCTCACCTCTACCGTCCGTTCTTTAAGCTGGCTCTGGCCTCGGCTTATGGTTTACCCCCCCTGGCTTTTTTTGGAGCAACCATACCGGCAATTTTACGCAGTGAAAAAGCAGTAGCCAAAGAATCCGGGCATCTGCTTTGGATTTCCTGCCTGGGAAATGCCTTAGGTTATCTGTTTTATGTCTATTACGGCCATGTTCACTTGAGCAACAACGGTTTAATCTCGGCAATTGCCGGCCTATGCTTTCTGGCTTGCCTTTTGATGCACGGCCTCGATTATCTTAAAAAAAGAGCCTTAAGCTTAACGATACTAGTGTTGTTAACTACACTGATGGCTTTTAGATGGA
>JAGOLA010000008.1 GCA_017994375.1 Candidatus Omnitrophota bacterium
GCTCAAGCCGCGGCAGGTTTCAAAATACGTAATAAGAGCCAAATACAATTTTTAGGCAAAATAATTATAGAGAAGTTAAACCCCAAGGCTCTTTTGATAACTTTAGGTGAAGATGGAATGATGTTATTTTCGGACGGTAAGCATTATCATATACCCACGGCAGCTTTAGAAGTTTTTGATGTAACCGGCGCTGGAGATACGGTTATTTCCGCATTCTCTTTAGCTTTAAGTTGCGGCGCAAACTTTTTAGAGGCTTCTATCATAGCTAATTTTGCTGCCGGTATTGTAGTCGGTAAACTAGGAGCGGCAGTAACTAATAAAAAAGAACTTTTTCGGATAATTGATGCAAGCTAGTTTTAAAGTAGTTGGTGTTATACCCGCTCGTTACGAGTCAACACGGCTGAAACATAAGCTTTTGCGTTCTCTTTACGGTAAAACTTTGCTTCAGCGGACGTGGGAGAGCGCCTGTGGCGCACGCCTTCTCGATAAACTTATCATTGCTTGCGATCACCCGGAATTAGAAGATGCTGCTAGAAAATTCAAAGCCGAAGTATTATTAACTTCTAGGGACCATATCTCCGGGACTGACAGGGTAGCGGAAGCGATTAGAAATATTGATACTAAAATTGTCATCAATATTCAAGCTGACGAACCTTTGATTCACCCTACGGCAATAGACAGCTTGGCGCAAGAGATGTTAGCTAACTCTAATTTGAATATGGCGACTCTTAGAAAAGCTATCGCAGAGAAAGAAGAGATAAATAATCCCAATATTGTCAAAGTTATTTGTGATAAAGATAATTTTGCTATTTACTTCTCGCGGTTGCCAATACCATATTGTCGCGAAGAGAAAATGACCGGAGTTTATTATAAACACCTCGGGATATACGCTTATACCAAAGATTTTATTTATACTTTCAAAAATTTACCGTCTTCTCGGTTAGAGAAAGCAGAAAAATTAGAACAATTACGGGTTATTGAAGCTGGCTATAAGATAAAAGTCATAGAAACTCAATTTGACTCTTTAGGTGTAGATACTGAAGAGGATTTACATAACTTAGAAAAGATTTTAGGTAATAAGAATTTAACTTAAATTATGGCAAAACAATTTCAAAAATTGATATTCATAGCTGGGCCGTGCGTTATTGAAAACAAAAAAATGCTTTTAGAAATAGCTTCTTATCTAAAAGATTTGCTTTCAGCTTTCCCAGTACAGTTCATATTTAAAGCCAGTTTCGATAAGGCTAACCGTACTTCTCTAAAATCGTTTCGAGGTCCAGGTTTGATTAAAGGCATAAAAATGTTAGAGGAAGTAAAAAATAAATTGAGAGTACCTATTTTAAGCGACGTACATAGTTTGGAGCAAATAGCATACCTTAAGGATATTTTAGATGTGATACAGATACCGGCTTTCTTATGCCGTCAGACTGATTTATTGATAAAGGCTGCCGAAACCAAAAAGACCGTTAATATTAAAAAGGGCCAGTTTGTCTCACCGCAGGATATCAAATATGCTATAGAAAAAGTAGAAGCTGCCGGTAATAAAAAGATATTTGTTACCGAGCGCGGAAGTTGTTTTGGTTACAATAACTTAGTGGTTGATTTTCGTTCCTTTTTAATTATGAAGAAGTTTGGTTATCCGGTTATTTTTGACGTAACTCACTCTTTGCAGCGTCCTTCAGCTGAAAAAGGTGTTTCGGGAGGAGACCGAGAGTTTGTAGAGCCTTTAGCCTTAGCTAGTTTAGCTTGTGGTGTTGATGGTATTTTTATGGAAGTACACCCCAGGCCTAATTTAGCCTTATCCGACAAGCATACTTCCTATCCTTTAAACAAAATAAAAAATTTAATAAAAAAAATTATCGCTTTAAGAGGAGTCTTGAATGGAAAAAGATAAAGCTATTAAGATTATAAATTGGGCTAAAGAAGTTTTAGAGATAGAGAAAAGAGGTATAGATAGTCTAATAGCTAATTTAGATAATAGTTTTATCCAAGCCATTAAAATAATTAATGATTGTAAAGGGAGAATAATCGTTACCGGTATGGGTAAAGCCGGTATCATCGGACAAAAATTTTCAGCTACGCTATCTTCTACCGGTTCATCTAGCTTTTGGCTTCATCCTGCCGAAGCAGTGCATGGAGATTTAGGCAGTGTACGCTTTGATGATGTAGTGGTAGCTTTGTCTTATAGCGGTGAAACTGATGAGATAAAGCATTTAATACCTTTTATAAAAAAAATAGGCGCAAAAATAATCGCTATTACCGGTAATATAAAATCTAGCCTTGCTCGCTATGCTGATAGCGTAGTGAATGTTAAGGTAGATAGAGAAGCCTGCTCTTTGGGATTAGCACCAACTACTTCTACTACTGCGATGTTAGCTATTTGCGATGCTATTTCCGTAGTTTTACAGAAAATAAAGGGGTTTAAAGTTAAAGATTTTGCTTTTCTTCATCCTCGGGGATCTTTAGGAAGAAAATTACTTTTAAAAGTTAAGGATATCATGAGAAAAGGTCAGTTTAATCCCGTAGTTAGCCAAGATGCTTTAGTAAAAGACGTTATTTTAAAGATAACTTCTTCTCATGCTGGAGCAGCAGTGGTAATTGATAATAATAAGAAACTGATAGGAATTTTTACCGATGGCGATTTAAGGAGAAATTTAGCCCGGCTGCATAATCTTATGAAGACAAAAGTTAAATTAGTCATGACTAAAAAGCCGATAGTAGTTTACGGTGAAGATTTAGCTTCGGAAGCTATGAAACTTTTAGAAAAAAAGAAGATAGATGAAGTGCCGGTAGTCGATGAGAATTACCGTCCTGTAGGTATGCTAGATATTCAGGATTTAATTGCTGCTGGAGTTATATAATAAAACTTCTGCCTTTAGTGAGCATCATGAATTACAATAAAACTAAAAATATTAACGCGCTCTTTAAAAAAGTAAAATTATTAGTTTTGGATGTCGACGGAGTTCTGACCAAAGGAGAAATAATATATGATGACCAGGGACGGGAGTTAAAGATATTTAATGTTAAAGATGGCCTAGGTATTTTTGTCTTAAAAAAAATGGGAATAAATACATTGTTACTTACCGCTAAGAATTCCCCAGTATTACGAAAAAGAGCTAAAGATATGCGGGTAGCTGAAGTAATAGGCGGCATTTTGCCTAAAGAGAGTATGCTTGATAAGATCAAAAGTAAATATAAAGTTAAGGAAAGCGAGATTTGTTTTATCGGCGACGATATTTTAGACTTAGGCCTTATTAAAAAAGTTGGTATCGGCATCGCCGTAAAAGACGCTACCGGCATAGTTAAAAAATCAGCCCGCTATATCACTTCCCAAAAAGGCGGCGAGGGAGCGGTCCGAGAAGTAGTAGATTTAATTTTGAAAGCTAAGAAATTAGATAAAAGAGTAGATACTTTTATCCAGAATCCGCTCATTGATTCTTAAGTAATTCTTATTATTTATTCCCCGTTATTTAGAATTTATTATTTTTGATAAGAGAATTGACTTTAAAGGTTAATTTGATATAGTAATATGTTTCTAATGAGAATAGTTTTTGCTTTATTTTTTTTATTTATTTCTTGGGATATTCAAGCCTATTCTCAGCAAAAAATAAAAGATTTTTATATTTCTAATTTCAAAGAAGACGGCTCGCGGGATTGGGAAGTGGAGGGCAGCGAGGCTATAATTTATGATAGGTATGTTGATATCGACAACATGGAAGCGCACTATTATTTAAAAGAAGATACGATACTTATTACTTCTAACCAAGCACGATTAAATAAAGTAAATATGGCGGTTTATCTTAAGGATAATGTTTATATAAAAAATAAAGAAGGAGCAACCTTAAAAACCGATTCTTTAAAGTGGCATCGGCAAAACAACTATATTAGGACTAAAGACTGGGTTAAAGCCTCCAGAGATTCTATGGAAATAGAAGCTAAGGGTTTAGCGGCTGATACTCAACTGCGTAAAGCTGATTTTAAAGAGGATGTAGAAGCTTCCTTTTTAGATGAGAAGAGAAAAGAAAAAACAGTAGTTACTTGCACCGGGCCTTTAGAAATAGATTATAGTTCGGGTCAAGCTGTTTTCAATAAGAATGTAGTGGCAACTCATCCGCAGGCCAAGATGTTTTCTGACAAAGCCACTTTATTTTTTGACCCCGAAGATAAAACTATAATAAAGATAGTTTCTGAAGGTAATGTCAAGATAGTCCGTGACGGAAATACTACTTTTTCTCAAAAAGCAACCTATTTTAGCAAAGAACAAAAAATTGTTTTAGAGGGTAGGCCGCGCTTGATATACTACCAAGAAGAAGATAGCTCCGAGATGAAAGATAAATTAAATTAATAAATAAAAAAAGTAGATGCGATTACTGGAGATAAATGGTTTAGTTAAAACTTACGGTCGAAAAACCGTGGTTAAAGGAGTATCTTTATCAGTCAAAAGAGGTGAAGTGGTCGGTTTATTGGGCCCTAACGGAGCTGGCAAGACTACTACTTTTTATATGGTAGTAGGGATAATTTCTCCTGACCAAGGTAAGATATTATTCGATAATCAAAATATCACCTATATGCCGATACATTTACGTGCTAAATACGGTATTGGATATTTATCGCAGGAACCATCGGTATTTCGTAAACTTACCGTTGAAGAAAATATCATGGCTATTTTAGAAACCCTACCTTTAACTAAAATAGAACGTTTAAACAAAATGGATGAACTTTTAAGTGAGTTAAGTATCTCGCATTTACGTAAGAATAAAGCTTATACTTTAAGTGGTGGAGAAACGCGGCGTTTAGAAATTACTCGGGCTTTAGTTACTAACCCTTCTTTTCTTCTTTTAGACGAACCATTTTCCGGAATAGACCCGATAGTAGTAAAAGAAGCCCAAATGATCATAGGAGAGCTTAAGAATAAAGGTATAGGCATATTGGTAACTGATCATAATGTACGAGAAACTTTATCGATAACCGACAGAGCTTACTTGATTTCTGAAGGCAAGATATTAATTTCCGGTACGGCCCAAGAGTTAATAGATCATGATAAGGCCAGAGAAGTTTATTTAGGTAAAGATTTTAGGATGTAACGGAGGCAGAATAAAACAATGAAAGTAGAGATAGAAAAAATAGATAAATTAAAACGTAAAATAAAAATTGAAGTAAGCGGCCAAGAATTCTTAAATGAAAAAACCCAGGTATACCAGCAAAAATCCAAAGAGCTTAAGACCCCTGGCTTTAGAGCCGGTACCGCTCCTTTAGAGATATTGGAGAAATATCACGGTAATATCTTAAAAGAAGAATTATTCAGAAAGGTGTTACCACTTTTTTATCAAAAAGCCTTAGACGATAACAAGATAACCGCAGCCGGTTTACCGCAAATACACGATGTAGAGCTTAATAACGAGACTTTAACTTTCTTCGTAAATTTCGAAGTTAAACCCGAAATTGAGGTTAAAGAAGATTTATATAAAAGAATAAAGATAAAAGATAAAAAGGCTAGTGTAGAAGAAGTAGAGATAGAGAAAGTTATAACTAACCTTAAAGAGCAGTTTAAAAAAACTGTCAATAAGGATTTGACCGATGAAGAATTAGCCAAATGGGCTTCTTATTCCGATATCTCGTCTTTTCGTGAAGCGATTAGAATTCAACTATTAGTTGAAAAGCTAAAAACGCGGCGCCAAGAAATAGATAAGCAAATTAGAGAAAAACTTTTAAAAACATTCCAGGTAGATTTACCTCAAAGCGAAGTAGAAAGATACCATAAAGAGTTGCTAGAAAGAGAAATTTATAATCTTCGTCTCAGAGGAGTTTCCCAGGAGGATATCGATAAGCATAAGAGCGTTATAGAAGAGAGGTTAAAACCGTTAGCGTCTGATGAGATGAAATTATTTTATATTCTGGAAGCAATTGCTAAAAATGAATCTATTGAAATAAAAGATAATTTCATCGATGTTGTTTTGGGTTTTATCTTAAGCCAAGCAGAATATTCATAACTCTGAAATAAAAGAGGAGGTAAAAACGATGAAGAATCAAATGTATGTTCCGATGGTTATTGAGCAGACCGGACGAGTTGAGCGTGCTTATGATATCTATTCACGTCTGCTTAAAGATAGAATTGTTTTTATCGGTACTCCTATCGATGACAATATAGCTAATGTTGTTATTGCTCAAATGCTATTCCTTCAAATGGAAGATATCAATAAAGATATTAATATCTATATCAATACTCCTGGCGGAGCAATTACTTCCGGTTTAGCTATATATGATACTATGCAGTTCGTAAAATGTGACGTTGCTACTTATTGCGTAGGACAAGCTGCTTCCTTGGGAGCTTTACTTCTCTGCGCCGGAACCAAAGGCAAAAGGTTTAGTTTGCCTAATTCACGGATTATGATCCACCAACCTTGGGGAGGTGTCCAGGGTACTGCCGAAGATATTTCTATACAAACCAAAGAAATTTTAAGATTAAGAAATAAAGTTAATGAGATTCTTTCTTTTCATACCGGCAAATCCATAGATAAGGTAAAAGAAGATACCGATAGAGACTTTTTTATGAGTTCTCAAGAAGCTAGAGAATACGGTATAGTTGATGAAGTAGTCGGTCATGCTGACGCTAAAGAAAAAGGCAAAAAATAAATAAATAATTATTTAAAGGAAAAAGGAGCAAGATATGAAACGCAAATTTTTAATGACTCCAGGGCCTTCACCAGTACCATCTTTTGTAAGAGAAAGTCTTTCGCGTGAGATAATGCATCATCGCACCAGCGAATTCCAAGAGATTCTAAAAGATGTCCATAACGGACTAAAAAAGATATTTTGTACTGAAAATCCGGTTTTAATTTTGGCTTCTTCAGGTACAGGGGCAATGGAAGCAGCTGTAGCTAATCTTTTCTCTCGCGGCAATAAAGTAATTTCCACTTGCGGCGGTAAATTTGGTGAACGCTGGACAAATATAGCTAAAAGTTTTTCTTTAGAAGTTATAGAGATGAATACTCAATGGGGTACTTCCCCTTCGCTTAAAGAGCTGAATGCTATCTTAGAAAAAGATAATAATATCAAAGGAGTTCTCACTACGCTTTGCGAAACTTCTACCGCTACGGTTTTTGATATTAAAGAGATAGCCAAAGTAACTAAACAGAAAGGAGTACTGCTATTAGTAGATGCTATTAGCGGGCTAGGGCAAGATAAGCTTCTTAGCGACGAATGGGGGGTAGATGTAGTAGTGAGCAGCTCACAGAAGGGGTTAATGTTACCTCCGGGACTTTCTTTTATCAGCTTAAACAATAAAGCTCAAGAGGCATTAAAAAATTCAGATTTACCTAAATTCTACTTTGATTTAAAAAAAGCTTTAAAAAGCTATGGTGAGAATGACACTCCTTTTACTCCGGCTGTTTCCCTAGTAGTAGCCTTAAAAGATGCAGTAGATGCTATAAATGCAGAAGGTTTAAATACTAGGTGGAGTAAGTTTGAAAAAATGGCTTATGCTGCCCAGGAAGGTTTACGTGCTTTGGGCTTAGAGATTTACTCTAAAAGTCCGTCAGCCTCTGTTACAGCCGCTTTTTCTCCGCAAGGAGTAAAAGCTTCGGATTTAGTAAAGAAACTAAGGAAGGATTACGGCTTAAGCATTGCTGCCGGACAGGGAGATATAAAGGATAAGATATTTAGAATTGCTCATATGGGTTGGATTAACGAGCAGGATTTAATAATGTGTTTTTCTCTCTTAGAAAAGGCTTTTAAAGATTTAGGCTATAAATTTAAGGTAGGAGCTTCGCTTTCGCGTTTAGAGGAGGTTTTCTATGATTAAAGTATTAGTATCGGATAAGTTATCAAAAGAAGGTATTCAAATTTTAGAAAGCAGCGGCTTTAAGGTCGATTGCAAATATGATTTACCTAAAGATGATCTTAAGAAAATAATAGGTGAATATCACGGTATTTTAGTAAGAAGCAGTACTAAACTCACGGCTGATATTATAGAACACGGACATAATTTAAAGGTTATTGGAAGGGCGGGGGTTGGTGTTGATAATGTCGATGTTGAAGCTGCCAGCAAAAAAGGAATAATAGTTATGAATGCTCCGGGCGGGAATACGATATCTACCTGTGAGCACGCTTTTGCCTTAATGTTATCAGTAGCTAGAAACATACCATTAGCCCATATGTCATTAAAGAATAAAGCCTGGGAGCGGTCAAAATTTAAAGGAGTAGAATTAAACTCTAAGACTCTCGGGATTGTCGGATTAGGCCGGATTGGTAAAGAAGTCGCTAAGCGAGCCTTAGCCTTTGGTATGGAAGTTGTAGCCTATGATCCTTTTATAACTCTTGATCTGGCCGAGAAACTAGGCATAATCAAAGTCGAACTCGATGATTTAATAAAAAAGTCCGACTTTATTACTATACATACCCCACTTACCGAAGAGACCGAGAAATTAATTTCCGATAAAGAATTTGCTAAGATGAAACCTAATACTTTTATTATTAATTGTGCTCGCGGGGGAATAATAGATGAAGAGGCTTTATATAAAGCTTTGAAAGATAAAAAGATAGCCGGAGCAGCTTTAGATGTTTTTGTCGAAGAACCGCCTCTTAACTCGAAGTTATTAGAGTTAAACAATATAATTCTTACTCCTCACCTTGGGGCTTCTACCGACGAAGCGCAGTTACAAGTTGCGATTGAAGTTGCTTATTGCATAAAAGATGTCCTTTTAGGCAAAGCCATAAAGAACGCTATTAATTATATTCAACTCGATGCCGAAACTTATAAGACCATCGAACCTTATTTCAGATTAGCTGAGCAAATGGGTAAATTTATTTCTCAACTTGTTGAAGGAGGCGCCAAAGAGATAAAGATATCGTATTTAGGAGAAATAGCTTCTTATAATATCGATTTTTTAGGAGCAGCTTTAGTCAAAGGCTTTTTTGCTAAGCAGTTAGACAAGGACATAAATTATATAAATGCTTTGGAGATAGCAAAGGTAAGAGGAGTTAAGGTTGAACAGATAAAAATAAGAGAGGAAGAAGAATACGTAAATTCTATAAGAGTTAAAGTTATAACGGATAAGCAGGAACGCTCTTTAGAAGGGACACTTTTTGCTAATAAAGATGCTCGTTTCGTTAAATTAGACGACGTTTATTTGGAAGTGGCTCCTTCCAAATACATGTTAGTTGTAAATAATCAAGACAAACCGGGAGTCATTGGTTTTCTCGGTACCACCTTAGGTGAGAATAAGGTAAATATAGCTGGTATGAGCCTAGGCCGCCAAGTTTCCGGAAAAAGCGCGCTTACCATACTTAATCTCGATAGCTCCTTAAATGATAAAATATCCGATTTGATAAAAGCTAATCCTAATATAATTTCTTTAAAGGCAGTAAGTTTATAAAAGTAAAGGCAAAATATTCTTAATTTTTAAGGAGGAATGGTAATGGGGAAAATATATATAATTGATGTTACTAATCGTGATGGTGTCCAGACTTCACGGATATGTTTATCAAAATTACAGAAAACTATGATTAATATTTTTCTGGATAAGTTGGGAATTTTTCAAAGCGAGTTCGGTTTTCCCACTACCAATCATGAAACAAACTATCTTAATGCTAATATAGAGCTGACTAATATCAAAGCAATAAAAAGATTACGCCTTTCCGGCTGGATAAGAGCTATTAAATCGGATGTAGAATTAGCTTTCAAAAATGTGCCCCATTTAGAGTATTTAAACCTTTCTATATCTACCTCCGATCAGATGATCAAACACAAATTCAAAGGTAAATTAGATTACGCTGATATTATTAATAGTATGGTTGAGGCAGTCAAGACAGCTAAAGGTTTAGGAATAAAAGAAATCGGTGTTAATGCCGAAGATGCCTCCAGGTCTAGATTGGAGTATTTAATCGAATTTGCTCAGGCTGCTAAAGAAGCCGGCGTCAGTCGTCTGCGTTATTGCGATACTTTGGGTTTTGACACCCCCTTTTCAATCTATGAAAGAATATCGGCAATTTTAAATAAAGTTAAAATTCCTGTAGAAATACATTGTCACAACGATTTAGGATTAGTAGTAGCTAATTCTATTTCCGGAGCTAAGGCTGCCGTAGATGCTGGTTTAGACGCTTATATTAATACTTGTATCAATGGGGTGGGAGAGCGAGCTGGTAATGCCGACTTAATAAGTACTCTCTTAGCTATAAAATTCGGCAGTGCTATGCAGAAGTATGAGCTGGGTGGAGAAATAGATTTAAAGAAGTCTTGGAAAATGTGCAAATACGTATCTTATGCTTTTGGCATACCGATACCGATAAACCATCCGGGAGTAGGGGCTAATGCCTTTGCCCATGAATCCGGTATTCATGCCGACGGAGCTTTAAAAGACAGGAAAAATTACGAGTTGTACGATTATGAAGAGTTAGGCCGAGGAGAGCCAGAAATAATCGAAACTGGTCGTAATATAACGGTAGGAGAATATTCCGGAATAAAGGGATTTTATAATGTCTATGAACGATTAGCAGTAGAGTTTAAAGATGAAGCTGAAGCTAAGAAAATATTAGAATTAGTAAGGTATGCCAACGTGCATAACCAGAAGCCTTTAGTGGAAGAGGAGCTAAAGTTCGTAGCTGATTATCCAGATATTGCTAAAAAAATATTTACGATGCAACCGTTAGTATAAAAATAAGCTAAAATATTTTTATAATTGATGAATAAAATAGTTGTAGGACTACAATGGGGCGATGAAGGCAAAGGCAAGGTTATAGATTATCTTTGCCGTCATAGCGATGTAATTGTTCGTTTTCAGGGAGGTAATAATGCCGGGCATACCGTAGTAGTAAACGGTAAAAAGTTTATTTTTCATCTTATTCCTTCGGGTATTTTACGAGAGAATAAGATTTGTGTCATCGGTAACGGAGTAGTTATTGATCCTAAAGTTTTGATTGAAGAGATAAACTATTTAAAAAAGCAGGGCGTAAAAGTCAGCCCTAAAAATCTTAGAATTTCTCCTTACTGCCATTTGATTATGCCTTATCATCGCACTATAGATTTTTTACGTGAAAAAGTTGAAAATCAAAAGATTGGCACTACTAAACGGGGAATAGGACCCTGTTATGCCGATAAAGTCTCGCGGTGCGGAGTAAGAATAGGTGACCTTATAGATAATAAGGAATTTTCGGCGAAGCTATATAATAATTTAATTATTAAGAATTCTCTTTTTCGCAAAGTTTACGGTTTAAAAAAACTTTCTTTTAAAGAAATTTATAATGAGTATAAAATATTTGCCAAAGAGTTAAAGCCTTATGTAAGTGATTTGGTAGATAACCTCTTTAAAGAGCGTAACCGAAGATTTTTATTCGAAGGAGCCCAAGGTACTTTTCTTGATATTGATTTTGGAACTTACCCTTTTGTAACTTCTTCTTCGGTTATTTCGGGTAATGCCATCTTAGGCTCCGGCCTTTCTTTTATCCCGATAAAAAAAGTTATCGGGGTAGCAAAAGCTTATACTACCAGAGTAGGAGAAGGTCCTTTTCCCACCGAGCTAAAAGGAGCTTTTCTTGATTATTTTAGAAATAAAGGCGTTGAATTTGGAGCAACAACGGGTCGTCCCCGTCGTTGCGGTTGGCTTGATTTAGTATTGTTAAAAAGAGCTATTATTTTGAATAAGGTTAATGAGTTAGTAATTACTAAGCTAGATGTTTTAGGAGGATTGAAAAAAATAAAGGTCTGTATCGGATATAAACATAAGAATCGGTTGCTGAAAGAATTCCCTTTTTCTTTAGAAGGAATTATACCGGTGTATAAAGAGTTTAAGGGGTGGAAAAATAACATAAATGGTATCCGTAGTTTTTCTCAGTTGCCGAAAGAAGCTAAAGTTTATATAAAATTCATCGAAAGTTATTTAAAGAGCAAGATAGGAATGATTTCGGTAGGCGAAAGAAGAGAAGCTATTTTAAAGAGATAGTAGCGAAAGGGGTTTATTTATGGAGTCAATATTATTTGTTTTTGCAGGGTCATTAATAACAATATTTTTTTGTTTTTACTTAACAAAATGGTTATTTAAGCAACCGCAGGGTAGTGAAGAGATGATAACTTTATCACGCTATATTTCTGAGGGGGCACAAGGATACTTAAAGCAGCAGTATAAGATAGTATTAATATTCTTTGTGGTTGTTTTTAGCATACTTTTGGTTATGGCTTTAAAAGGATTTTTGGTGATATTTGTTCCTTTTGCTTTTCTTACCGGAGGACTTTTTTCCGGTTTTTGCGGTTGGGTTGGAATGTTTGTGGCCACTAGATCTAATGCCCGTACTACCTATGCTGCTCAGCAGAGTTTAAATAAAGGCTTACGAGTAGCTTTTAGTGGTGGTACCGTAATGGGCCTTATGGTAGTAGGTCTAGGCTTATTAGAGATGTCTTTATGGTTTATTATCTTAAATTGGTATTATTCTAATAATCCTTTGCCTCACGGAGAAGATTTGCTTACCGCTATTACTTCCACAATGCTTTGTTTTGGAATGGGTGCTTCTAGCTACGCCCTCTTTGCCCGTTTAGGCGGAGGAATATATACCAAAGCTGCTGACGTAGGCGCAGATTTAGTCGGTAAAGTGGAAGCCGGAATTCCCGAAGATGATCCGCGTAATCCCGCAGTTATAGCCGATCAGGTTGGCGATAATGTAGGTGATGTGGCTGGTATGGGGGCAGACCTTTATGAATCTTATGTTGATTCGATAGTAGCTACTATGGCTTTAGCAGCTGCAGCCGGCTTAGGATTAAAGGGAGTCATTACACCTCTGCTTATGGCTGTTTGCGGCGTGATAGCATCGTTATTAGGATTCTTCTTTGTGCGAACCGAAGAGAATGCTACTCAAAGAGTATTGCTTAAAGCTTTGAGAAAAGGCATATGGGTAGCTTCCGGTTTGGTAATTATATTTTCTTTTTTAATAGTCTGGTTTGTTTTAGGCAAAAATTACTTAGGAGTTTTTGGTTCGGTAGTAATCGGCCTTGTTACCGGAGTATTAATAGGCCAGTTTACCGAGTTTTTTACTTCTTCTGGATATCGGCCGACACGGCTTTTAGCTAACTCTTCTAAAACCGGGCCGGCAACTTTAATTATCGAAGGAATTTCTTTAGGCATGCTTTCTCCGGTGGGAGCGGTGATTACCGTAGTATTAGAGATATTGGTCAGTTTTGGTATTAGCGGAGGTTTTAAAGATTTTGGCATGGGTCTTTATGGAGTATGTATTTCTGCCGTAGGCATGCTTTCTACTTTAGGTATTACTTTGGCTACTGATGCTTACGGGCCGATAGCTGATAATGCCGGAGGAATAGCCGAAATGGCTAAGTTACCCGCAGAAGTAAGAAAAAGAACAGACCAACTAGATTCTTTAGGTAATACTACTGCAGCTACTGGTAAAGGATTTGCAATTGGCTCAGCAGCTTTGACTGCCTTAGCCTTAATAGTAGCTTATAAGGACCATATAGTGTACGAATCTTCTCGTTTAGGGGTAGCAATAAATCTTAATCTTAGCCTTCTTGAGCCTAATGTAATAGTAGGAGTTTTTATCGGAGCAATGATGCCTTTTATTTTTTGCGCTTTGTCTTTAAGAGCAGTAGGCCGTTGTGCCGGTTCGATTATTGAAGAAGTAAGAAGACAATTTAGAGATATTAAAGGATTGCTAGAAGGTAAAGGGAAAGCTGATTATTCTAAATGCGTAGCTTTAACTACTAAATCTGCCCAGAAACAAATGATACTCCCTTCCTTATTAGCTGTGATAACGCCGATTTTAAGCGGTATATTATTGGGCGTAAGAGGAGAGATTGGACTTTTGACAGGGGCTTTGGCCTCGGGATTCGTATTAGCAATTATGATGGCTAATTCCGGCGGAGCTTGGGATAATGCTAAGAAATACATCGAAGAAGGTAATTTCGGAGGAAAAGGCTCTAATAGCCATAAAGCTGCGGTAGTCGGAGATACGGTAGGAGACCCCTTTAAAGATACTGCCGGGCCGTCTCTAAATATACTGATAAAGCTAATGTCTATGGTTTCAATAGTTTTTTCTGGCCTAATAATTACATACACTCTATTTAAGTAAATTATTTTTCATTTTTAGCCCCGTTAAGATTATTAGCGGGGCTAATTGTTTTAGACACAGTAGCGATATTATGCCTTTAACAGACAAAAAAGGTTATCAAGATTATTTAGAAGAAAAAGAGCGCCAATGGGAATCTTTATGCATAAGATGCGGCAGTTGTTGCGGTGCTTACGATGATCCTTGTGTATTTTTGAAGAAAAGTAAAAAGGGCGGTTTTTATTGCAGTATTTATAACAATAGATTTGGTTTAAGAAAAACTTTAGCTGGAGAAGAGTTTGATTGCGTACCGGTTAAGGAGATATTGCGTACCCACTGGAAAAATGACCATTTATGCATTTACAAGAAATATTTGAAGGAACCTTGGCTTTTTGACAATAGAAATATCGATGCTGCAGAAATATAAATAGAAGGATTTAATTGAGATAGCAGACATTTATTTTTTACTCTTTTATAGATTTACTGGTAAAATAAATAGCTATTTTAGAAAATTAAGAAAGATATATAATATAGATATCTTTGATTTTAAAATAATAAAAATATTTTAAAAAATGATAGTCCCGGCATTGCTTAGCGATAAAAAAGAAGAACTTGTTAAAATGATAAAATTATGTTCTGATTTTACTGATTATATACAGATTGATATTATGGATGGTAGTTTTGTTCCTTCTAAAAGCGTTACTGTTAAAGACCTTAAGAGATTAAAGTTGCCCCTAAAATCCGAAGCTCATCTTATGGTTGATGACCCTCTTTTGTGGGTTAAATCTTTCCAAGAATTAGGAACAGAGAAAATTATTTTCCATTTTGAGATTAATGCTGATCACGAAAAAATAATTTCGGAAATACAAAAAGTTGGTTTAAAAGCTGGAATAGCGGTAAATCCTTCTACTAGTATAGATAAACTTAAAGTTTTTATTGATAAAGTTGATACTTTTCTTTTTATGTCGGTAAACCCCGGCTTTTACGGAGCAGAATTTATACCCGAAGTTTTAGATAAAATAAAAGAGTTTAAAGATAAATATCCTCACAAGATAGTAGGTATCGATGGTGGCATAAAGACCGATAATTTAATAGCAGTAAAAAATTCGGGAGTAGATTACATTTGTATTGGTAGCGCGATAATGAAAGATCTTAATCCCAAGCAAGCTTATAAGAAATTTTCTGAGGTATTAAATGCATAAAAGTTTAAAGATAATACTTCTGGTAGTTTTAATATTGACGCCGATAATTTTCTATAAAATTTTAAATCAGAAAGATAGCGGATATCAATCGATTTTACCTTTCGGCAATAAACAGAAGATAGTTGATAAGCCTGCCATAGCATTGATTTTTGATGATTTCGGCGAAAGCTTGTATGACTTAAGAGAAGTTTATTCTTTAGGGATTCCGCTTACTATTTCTATCTTGCCCAATCTTAAATTTTCCAAAAACATAGCTCATATAGCTTATCGTTGTGATTTTTCGGTTTTTGTCCATTTACCGATGGAATCTAAAGAAAAAGATTATAAATTAGGATATAAGTTTATCAGTAGTGATTTAAGCAAAAGAGAAATAAAGATTTTATTAAGAAATTATCTTAATTCTATAAGAATAGCCATAGGCGTTAATAACCACATGGGCTCACAAGCAACGGAAAGCTTAGAATTAATGCAGTTAGTTTTGGAAGAAATAAAAAAATACGGTTTGATTTTTGTTGATAGTCGTACTTCTTCAAAATCAGTAGCTTATGAACAAGCACAAAAATTAGGTTTGATTAGCGGATATAACGAAGGTTTTCTTGATTATTCCGATAATTTGACTGATATCGGAAAACGTATGGAGGAACTCATCAAAAAAGCTCAAGCCCAAGGAAAAATAATAGTAATAGCACACCCCAGGAAAAATACCATAGATTTTCTTAAAAAGAACTTACCTAGTATTTTGGAAAAGGTCAGATTTATTACTATCAAAGATTATTTTGAATTGTGAACTGCAAGAAGCTTCCTAATATTTAAAATATTTATGCAACAGAGTCAAAAAAGCTTCAAAAAAGTTCTGCTTCATATCTGTTGTGCTACTTGCGCAATTACCTGTATTGAGAGGTTGAAAAAAAGAGGATTTAAAGTAAGCGGGGTTTTTTATAATCCTAATATTCATCCCGAGGAAGAATATTTAAAGCGTAAAGCCAACTTAGTGTTAGTTTCCGATACTTTTAAACTACCGCTTATCGATAGTAACTATGATAGCAAAGAATGGTTTGACTTTATTAAAGGGTATGAGAATGATGCCGAAGGTGGTAAAAGATGTCAGTTATGCTTTGAGATACGCCTTCGAAAAACATACGAATTAGTTTTGAAGGAAAATTTTGATTTTTTTACTACTACTCTAACTATAAGTCCGCATAAAGATAGTTTAGCTATTAATCAGATTGGTTCTTTAATCGGAGGCAAAAAGTTTTTGGCAGAAGACTTTAAAAAACAATCCGGATTTATAGAGGCAATTAAAGCTTCCAAGCAAATGGGGCTTTATCGCCAAAACTATTGCGGTTGTATTTTTAGCAAAAGGAATAATAAATCTTAATTCCACGTAAGCCTAACAGGGCCATTCTGGGTGATTAGAAATCCCCGGATTTAAAGTCAGAAAAGTTTTACTTTAGCACAACATGAAGCAACCATTTTACTCTTTTAATGATTATTTAAAAAAACAATTTGGCCATCGGGTACACCGTATAAGTTTGGATGCTGGATTCTCTTGTCCTAATTTAGACGGAACGTTAGATTCCCGAGGGTGTATCTTTTGTAACAACAAAGCTTTTAGCCATTTTAGCTTTATGCCCAAGATAAGCCTAGAAGAGCAGATATCTAATTCCATTAATTTTTACCGAAAACGCTTAGGAGTTAATAAGTATATCGCTTACTTCCAAGCTTTTACCAATACTTATTCGGACTTAGACAATTTACATAATAAATACGACGTTATTAAAAAATTCCCCGAAATAGTAGGTTTATTCATCTCTACTCGGCCGGATTGCATAGATGAAGATAAAATAAAGCTTATCGATAGTTATAAAAAAAAGTATCTGGTATGGCTGGAATACGGTTTACAGACTACTTATAACAATATCTTAGCTTTGATAAATCGTCACCATACTTATGAGGATTTTCTAAAAGCATTGGATTTAACTAGAAAGTATAAGATAGATACCGGTATACATTTGATATTAGGCTTGCCGGGAGTTACCTATAAAGAGATGATAGAAGATGCGCAGCGGATATCGCGTTTAGACATTCAAGGAATAAAATTTCATATTCTTCAGGTTCTAAAAAATACTTCTTTAGAACAAATGTATAATAATGGCAAAATTAAGCTTTTGCAAGAGGAAGAATATGTGAAAATTATTTGTGATTTTTTAGAAATATTACCTCCTTGGCTAGTAATATTACGTTTAGTTTCTACTGCAGCAGCATCAGAACTTATCGGTCCCTTATGGACCCAAAATAAACAGAGAGTTTTAAGTTTGATATCGGAAGAACTTAAAAAGAGAAATACCTACCAGGGATACCATTATGAAGGGAATTTTAACTAGAGTAAATAACGCTCAAGTATTGGTTAAAGGGGAGATTTTTTCTTCTATCGCTAAAGGAGCAGTCTTATTTATAGCTTTTGAGAAAAATGATAATACAGGTATTTTAAAAAATATGGTTAAAAAGATTGTTAACCTGAGAATATTCGAAGATGAACAGGGAAAATTAAATTATTCTCTAAAAGATACCGGCCTTAAGCTTCTTTGCGTGCCCAACTTCACTTTATCCGCTAACTGCAAAAAAGGTAATAGGCCGTCTTTCGAAAATTCCCTGCCAGCTTTATTAGCTAAAGATTTATTTGATAGTTTTATAGCCGAATTATCATATCAGGGTTTAACGGTTAAAGCCGGAGCATTTGGCGAACATATGGATATTAAATTAGAGCTTGATGGCCCGGTAAATATTATTGTGGAGGATCGATAATGCATCCCGTACTTTTCCAATTAGGACCGATAACTATTTACACTTACGGTTTTTTTGTATTCCTAGGAGTTCTATCTGCTTATTTAGTTTGTAGAAAGCAGGCCAAAAATAATGCTATAGACCTAAATATTTTTTCGGATATCTTCTTTTGGACCTTAATTTTTGCTTTTATCGGAGCCAGAATTCTTTATCTTTTTGTAGAGTGGGAAATTTTTCTTGAGAACCCATTAGGAGCTATTTTTAGCCGTAGTGGATTTGTATTCTATGGAGGGATAATTGGCGGTGTAGCTTCAGCCATAATTATTGCTCGCCGAAAAAAAATTGATTTTTTTAAACTAGCTGACATTTTCGCTGTTGGCATCCCTCTAGGCCATTCTTTAGGCCGTCTAGGCTGCTTTTTTTATGGTTGTTGTTATGGTAAGCCTTCCGAAGCTTTTTATGCCTTATTGTTTCCTGCGGGTTCTCCGGCTGGAGGGTTAGGGGTAAAAGTTATACCGACTCAGCTAATTTCTGCTTTTGCGCTTTTTTTGATTTTCTTTTTGCTTTTAGTTATTAGTAAGCATAAGAAATTTAATGGCCAAATTCTGGTAAGTTATCTTTTTATTTACGGTATATTTAGATTTTTAATAGAATTTTTGAGAGGGGATCCTCGTGGAGAAGTTTTTATGTTTTCTACATCCCAAATTGTATCCATTATTACTGTAATAGTAAGTATAATTTTATTTTTTAGATTTAAGAGGAGTTCTTGAATCTTAGACAAAAAAAAGTATAATGCCATATTATGGTCAAGATTGCTTTAGCTCAAATTAATCCAATAGTAGGCGATATTAAAGGAAATTATTTAAAAATTATCTCCTATATTAGAAAGGCAAAAAGTCGTGGAGTAGATTTGATTGTTTTTCCGGAGCTAGCTTTATCAGGATACCCACCGGAAGATCTTTTGCTCAAAAGAGATTTCATCGCTAAAAATAAGTATTTTCTAAATCTTATTAAGAAAAATACTAAAGGAATAATAACGTTAGTCGGATTTATCGATAGAGAAAAAAACGATATTTATAACTCTTGTGCTGTTATGCAAGATGGTAGAATTCGTAATGTTTACCATAAATTGATTCTGCCTAACTACGGAGTTTTTGATGAAAAAAGATATTTTACTTCCGGCTATAGCATTTTTTTGTTCAATCTCGGTCAATATAAATTCATATTGAGCATTTGCGAAGATATTTGGAGTAAATCTTTTATCAAGTTTGCCCAAAAGGCTAAACCGGATTTCGCTATTAATATTTCGGCTTCACCTTTTCATTTAGGTAAGATATATCAACGGGAAGAAGTATTAGCCAATGCTGCCAAACAGCTTGGCAGTTATATTTTTTATTGCAATTTGGTAGGTGGCCAAGATGAGATGATTTTTGACGGGACGAGCAAAATTGTTTCGCCTAAAGGTAAAGTAATAGCTTATGCTAAAAGATTTTCTGAAGACTTACTTGTTTTTGATTTCGATAAAAATAAGGCATATCCGTCTCAAAAAATTATAGTCGATGAAGAACAAGAAGTATTTTCTGCTTTAAGCCTAGGACTTAATGACTACGTTAAGAAAAATGGCTTTGAAAAAGTAGTAGTGGGGGTGAGCGGCGGCATTGATTCGGCAGTAGTTGTTTCTTTGGCAGCCATGGTTTTAGGTAATAAAAATGTTTTAGGTTTGATTATGCCATCTCGTTACACTTCTAGCGGTACTTTCAGGGATGCCAAACAGATATGCAAAAATTTAGGAATAAAATACACGGTAGTGAGGATAGATAATATCTTAAAGTTCTATCTTGAAGATTTTCGCACTTATTTTAAAGATAAGAAAAGTGATAAAACCGAAGAAAATCTTCAGGCCAGAATAAGAGGTAATATCCTTATGGCTTTTTCTAATAAGTTCGGTTATTTAGTGCTGAATACCGGTAACAAGAGTGAAGTTTCTTGCGGTTATTGTACTCTTTACGGGGATATGGTAGGCGGATTCGGAGTTTTAAAAGATGTCACTAAAACTCTTACTTACCGATTGGCTAACTATATAAATAAAATTAGAGCTAAAATGGTCATACCTTATTCGGTGATAAAAAGACCACCTTCGGCGGAATTAAAATATAATCAAAAAGACACCGATACCTTGCCCTCTTACAGTCTATTAGACCCCATACTTAAACTTTATGTAGAAGATAATTATTCTTTGGAAAAAATAGTTAAGTTAGGTTTCAAAAAAGACTTAGTTAGAAAAGTTATTAGGATGGTAGACTCTAATGAGTATAAGCGTCGTCAATCACCGGTAGGAATAAAAATTACGACACGTGCTTTCGGTAAAGATAGGCGTATGCCGATAACTAATAGATACTCCGAGTAGTTTTGAATTAATAAAACCAAAGTTAAAAATAATATTTTTTAGAAAGTGATAGCTTTATCCAAGTTTCATAGAATAACTTTATTTATATGTTATAATAAGCTTAAGATAAGGAGGTAATATGAGTTGGAAATTATTTTGGCAGATAGTATCGCTAATGATTATCGGTGCTTTGCTTTTACTTCTGATCAATACCGTTATGATTAGAATTACCATGAATCCCTTTTCCCATCCTAATAAATATTTATGGGATAAAAAGGTTCCTCGCATGGAGATGCCAAAAGACATTCCTTTAGAAAGATAATTTTTCGCTCAAATCTTTTTATAAATTCTATAGTAGTAGATGGAAGCGGTTTTTATAGCTATTGGTTCTAATTTAGGGAATAGAGAGGAGAATATCGAGAAAGCTATAGGATTTTTACGGACGATTAAGGAGATAGAAGTAGTAAAAGTTTCTGCTCTGTATCGGACAGAACCTCAAGAATCAATAGGCCCAGAGTATTTAAACGGAGTAGTTAAGATAAAAACCCGCCTTACCGCCCAGGAGTTATTAAGAGTATTGCAAGATATTGAGCTAAAGTTAAAAAGAGTACGCAGCTATAAAAATGCCCCACGCACCATTGATTTAGATATTCTTCTTTATGGTAAACAGATTATAAATAGTTTAGAGCTCACGGTTCCGCATCCGCGTATGCTTAGAAGAGATTTCGTTATGAAACCTCTTTTAGAGATTGAGCCAGAGGTAATGGGGATTATAAATGAAATTAAATCTTCTTATGAGAATTGAGAGAGATATTGATAAAGCCCAAAAATTTTCGCTTAGAACTAAAAGTAAAGGAAAATTGATTGGTTTTGTTCCAACTATGGGTGCTTTACATCAAGGGCATATCTCTTTAGTTAAAGAGGCTAAAAAAGATTGTAGTTTTGTAGCGGTTAGCATTTTTGTGAATCCGATTCAATTTGCTCCTAAGGAAGATTTATCATGTTACCCCCGGAATTTTAAAAGAGATGAAAAATTATTAAAACAGGAAGGCGTAGATTTATTATTTTATCCTTCCGAAAAAAACTTTTATCCGAAAGATTTCTCTACCTATGTGCAAGAGACAGTTTTGAGCAAAACTTTATGTGGCGAATCGCGCCCAACTCACTTTCAAGGTGTATGTACGGTATTGGTAAAATTATTCAATATCGTTAATCCCGATATCGCTTATTTTGGCCAAAAAGATTATCAACAGGCTTTAATAGTAAAAAAGTTAGTTTACGATTTAAATTTTCCGATTAAAATAAAAATTTTACCTATAGTTAGAGATGAAAACTATTTAGCAATGAGTTCTCGTAATAGCTATCTAAGCAGACAGGAAAGAGAAGAGAGCGCTTCTCTTTACCAAGCCTTATTTAAAGCTAAAGAGTTAATTGTTGGAGGGCAGAGAAACCCTCGGCAAATAGTAAAAGAAATGCGAAAAATAATAATCAAAAATAAGACAGCTAAAATAGATTATTTAGCAATTAGAGACGCTGATACGCTTAAACCGTTAGAAAATATAAAAGGAAAGATAGTTGTAGCCTTAGCGGTTTATATTGGTAAAACACGTCTGATAGACAATATTCTTTTAAATGTTAAAGAATAAACGAATAAAAATAGGCATAATAGGTTGTGGCGCGATCGGTAAAGGAGTTTCTCTTTTTATCGATAAAAGGTTAAAAGAGGAAGCTTTAGTCTATGCTTTATGTGACCGCGATCCCTTAACAATAAGCAAATTACAACGTCAACTTCGAAAACCAGCTAAAATTTACGATATAGATACTTTAATTAAAAAGGTGGATTTAGTTATAGAAACAGCTTCCGTGGAAGCAGCGCAAATAATACTTAAGAAGATATTAATTTATAAAAAAGACGCAGTAATACTTAGCGTGGGTGCACTCATAAATAATTTAGACATTTTAAAAAAGGCTAACAGAGAAAAAATAAAAATATATATTCCTTCCGGAGCTATCTGCGGAGTTGATGGCATAGGGGCATTAAGTTTAGGCTCAATTAAGATGATATCTTTGATAACTTCGAAACCGCCGCGAGGTTTGATGGGAGCAAGTTACTTAAAAAAGAAAAAAATTGATTTATCTAAGCTTAAAAAAGAAAGAATCATATTTCAGGGAAACGTAAAAGAAGCTATCAAATATTTTCCCAGAAATATCAATGTTGCTGCAACTTTACTCTTAGCTTCATCTTTAGCTAATATTCGAGTTTGCATAAAAGCCAACCCTAAAATTAAGAATAATATCCATCAAATAATCATTAAAGCTAAAGAAGCCCAGGTAAGTATTAATATTGAAAATATGCCTTCAAAATCGAATCCAAAAACCAGCGCTTTAACTATTCTTTCCACTCAATATTTACTCAAAAACATTTTTTCTCCTTTTAAAATCGGAAGTTAGAGATATAATTATAGTGGTTTTTTACCACAACCTATCTATCTCTATGGATAATTTTTAGATTTATGTACGAATATATAATAATTAAAGGTGCTAAGGAGCATAATCTTAAGAATATTAGTTTAGAGATACCGAAAAATAAGCTGATTTGTATTACCGGGCTTTCTGGCTCAGGTAAATCTTCCTTAGCTTTTGATACTATTTATGCCGAAGGTCAACGTCGTTATGTAGAAAGCCTATCTAGTTATGCCCGCCAATTTTTAGAGCAATTGCAAAAGCCAGACTTAGAACATATCGAAGGTCTTTCTCCGGCTATAGCCATAGAACAACGAACAGCTACGGCTTCGCCGCGTTCTATAGTTGCAACACAAACAGAGGTTTATGATTATTTAAGATTACTTTTTTCTCGTATTGGGATACCGCACTGTCATAAATGTAATCGTCCTATAACTAAACAGACCTCTCAAGAAATAATCGAAAAGGTTATGTCTTTCCCCAAAGATCGTAAGATATTTATACTTTCACCTATTATAAGAGGCAAAAAAGGAGAATATGAAGCTTTGTTCAAAAGATTGCTTAAGGAGGGTTTTGCTAGGGTAAGAGTTGACGGCGCTATTTATGAGTTAGAAGAAAGTATTAAATTAGCCAAATATAAATTGCATAATATCGATATCGTAATAGATAGAATCAAAATTTGTCCAGAGTATCGTAAGAGATTGGCTGATTCTGTAGAGCTAGCTTTAAAGTATTCCGACGGTCTATGTTTAATTTACGATGTCGATATGAAGAAAGAATTCTTATTCAATACCCAGCTCAGCTGTAGTTATTGCGGCATTTCCTTAAGAGATATGGAGCCGAGAGCATTCTCTTTTAATTCTCCTTATGGAGCTTGTGCTTCTTGTAATGGTTTAGGCATAAAATTAGAGTTTGACCTAGAATTGATAGTTCCTGATACCAGCAGAACTATAAGAGAGGGTGCTATTGACCCTTGGCGTAGAGGAAGCCGCGGCTATATTATGTATTATCGAGCTTTATTACGGGAAACAGCCAAAGTATTAGGGTTCTCTTTAGATACTCCTTTTAAAAATTTATCTAAAGTTATTAGGAAAAAGATTCTTTATGGTGATAAAACAAAATATATTTGGGATAAGCCTTACGAAGGAGTTATTCCAATTATGGAAAGAATATTTAATACTACCGATAGCGAATACCGTAAAACAGAGATGGCAAAATATATGTCAAAATTACCTTGTCCTGATTGTTCGGGGCGCAGGCTTAAACCGGAGGCATTAGCGGTATGTATTGATAATAAATCTATATGGGATATTATTGCTATGAGTGTCGAGGATTGTTATAATTTTTTTTCCTACCTTAAGCTTTCTTCGTATCAAGAGAAAATTGCTAAGCATATAATTAAAGAAATAAGAAAACGCCTTAATTTTTGCATCAACGTAGGATTAAATTATCTTTCTTTAGATCGGCTAAGCTCTACTCTTTCTGGAGGCGAAGCCCAAAGAATAAGATTGGCAACTCAAGTCGGCTCTTCTTTATCCGGAGTAGTATATATTTTAGACGAACCCACAATAGGTTTACATCCCCGGGATGATTCGCGCCTTATTGATACTTTACAAAAATTAAAAGAGCTAGGTAATACTTTGATAGTAGTCGAACATGATGAACAGATGATACAAGCCAGCGACTGGATAGTAGATTTAGGTCCCGGAGCGGGCATAAAAGGCGGCAAAGTAGTTTATTCCGGCCAGAAAGATAATTTCTACAAAGCCGATAGTTTAACTGCAGAATACTTAAGAGGTGACAAAATTATCGATATTCCGTTTCCGAGAGTAGAGTATGCTAAAAAACCTTTTTTATTTATAGAGGGAGCTAGCGAGCATAATTTAAAGAATATCGATGTAAAGATCCCTCTTGAGACTTTAGTTTGCATTACTGGAGTATCGGGGTCAGGAAAATCTACCTTAATCGAAGATATACTTTATAAAGCTTTGAATAAATATCTTTATGATTCGCATGTAAAAACTGGCAAATTTAAGGATATTAGAGGAAAAGAAAACATAGATAAAGTTATAATTGTAGACCAGTCTCCTATCGGTCGAACGCCGCGTTCTAATCCTGCTACTTATACCGGAGTGTTTACTTATATTAGAGAATTATTTAGCAGCCTTCCCGAAGCTAAAATGCGGGGTTTTAAGCCTTCTCGCTTTAGCTTTAATGTATCCGGAGGAAGGTGCGAGGCTTGTTGTGGAGAAGGGACTAAGAAAATTGCTATGCATTTTCTTCCTGATATCTATGTAGCTTGTGAAGTGTGTGGAGGAAGAAGGTTTAATAAACAGACGTTAGAAATAAAATTTAAAGGTAAAAATATAACCGATGTTTTGGAGATGAATGTCGATGAGGCTTATGAATTGTTTGAGAATTTTCCGCGGATCAAAAATATTTTAAAAACCTTAAAAGATGTCGGCCTAGGTTATATAGCAGTAGGCCAATCTGCCACTACTTTATCTGGAGGTGAAGCTCAAAGGATTAAACTAGCTTCTCAATTAAGAAAAAAAGCCACTGGCAGAACCCTTTATATTTTAGACGAACCGACAACTGGTTTACACTTCGAAGATGTCAAAAAACTTCTTTTAGTTTTAAAGCGTTTAGTAGATAAGAAAAACACCGTTTTAATTATCGAACATAATCTAGATGTGATAAAATGCGCTGATTATATTATAGATTTAGGTCCCGAAGGTGGTAATAACGGAGGTTTTCTTATTGCTAAAGGTGCACCGGAAGAAGTTATATTATGCGATAATTCCTATACCGGCCGGTTTTTAAAAACAAAATTATTATCTTAATTAAAAGATGTCTTTGAGTAATAAAGTAAATTTAGCGATCCTTGTTTTGGTACTAGTTATCGGAAATATGATTACGCCTTTTTATGCTTTTTCTTTGGAAGAAACTGAAGAAAAATTTTACATAGCAGTAAAGGCTTTTTCCGATGGCTTCTATGACGCTTCCTTATCGCTTTTTAATAAATTTATAGAAAGTTTTCCCGATAACTACCTATATTATGATGCTAATTTATATATAGCTAAGTGCTATTACGAAAAAAAAGACTACCCCCAAGCCCTAGAAACATTAACAAGAGTTGATTGGAAACGAGGCAATTATCAAAAGCTAGACGAAGTTTATTATTGGATGAGCTTAGTCTACTTAAAAGGAAAAAATTTTAAAGAGTCATATTCATATGCTCAAAAAATAATAGATGATTATCCTCAGTCTCAATTTAAATGGAAAGCTTATTACCTTATAGCTAATAATCACCTAGAGACAGGCAAAGAAAATGAAGCTAAAGAAATTTTGGTAAGAATTATAAAGCAAAGCCGAGAAAAAGAAGTAATACAAAATAGCTATTCCCGTTTATTAAGTTTTTATTTTGAGAAAAAGTTATTTTCCGAAATTGTTAATTTAGGTAAAAATTACCTTGCTGATTCCCCTCAAGGTGAATTAAAAACTAAAGTTTATTTTTACCTAGCGGAGAGTTATTATACCCAAGGAAGATGGTCTGAGGCCATATTAAATTATCAAAAAGTCTTAGAAAGCAAGCAAAATGCCGAATTTGCTGATTCTACCTACCAAGGTTTAGGCTTTGCCTATTTAGAGCAAAAACAAAACCAGGAGGCTAAAGCTAATATAGATAAGATAAGAGACAAACAGTTACGTTTATTTTCACAAGGTATATATTACTCTAGAACTAAAGATTTTATCCAGGCTTTAGAAATATTCGATAATCTCATAAATAATTACCCCGATAGTCTAAATATTTTTGAAGTATATTTGCAAAAAGCCGATCTTCTTTATGAAATAGGCAGGTTAAATGATGCTATTTATGCTTACCAATATATTATAAATAATTCTAATAAAACTAAGCCTAGCGATATTATTAATAAAGCTTATTACGGATTGGCTTGGTGTTATCTAAAGAACGGTAATTTCAAAAAGGCGATAGAGGAATTCAAAAATACCTTAGAATATACCAGTAACCCGGTAGTAAAAGTTAGTTCACAAATACAAATCGCCGATGCTTATCAGGAAGCCGGCCAGTATCAGAAAGCCTTGGATATCTATAACAACATTTTACAAGAATACCCGGATACTATTTATCTTGACTATATTCAATTTCAAATTGGAATGTCGTTACTTAAAAATAAAGACCTTGAAAAATCATTTTTAGCCTTGAAAAATCTTAAAAATAATTTTCCTTCTTCAAGGCTTATACCTCAAGCCCAATATTATCTTGCCGTGGGTTACTTTTCACAAGAAGACTATTCCGAAGCGAAGATATTGCTAGAGAACTTCATAGCAAAATTTCCTAAAGATAATTTAATTTCTAAAGTTTATTATCTTTATGGTAAGTGTTTTTTTAACGAGAATAAATATGAAGAAACACTAAATATTTTTAAAAAGATACTAAAAGATTATAAAGATATAGAGATAGAAGAGTTGGTTTGTATAGATATAGGCAATGTCTATCTTAATCTTTCGCAATTTGATAAAGCTAAGAGTATTTGGCATGATTTTTTGAATAAATACCCTAATTC
>JAGOLA010000086.1 GCA_017994375.1 Candidatus Omnitrophota bacterium
TCTCTCTATAGCAGCATCGCTGCCTAAAGATAATAAATGTTGTTTTATTATATTGGCTTCCCAAGATCTTATGCCTGTTATCTTAAAAGCTAAATGTATACTTTTGGGAGATAAAATATTTATCCCTTCTTTGCTTACCCCTAAGGAAGAAAGAAAAACGCGGGAATCCTTCGGACCTTCTAATTCTATAGGAATTATTTTTATTTCGTTAGACATATCTTAAAAGAACAGCTTAAAACTAATATAGTGGGGTAAAAAAGTTGGCTTTATTATTTAAAAGTTTCGGTACAATGTCACTCTTTTAAATCGATTAAATTTCTGACTTCTTCTACGTCTAAAACTTCTTTTTCCAGCAAAGCATTGGCTAATATCTCAAGCTTACTTTTATTATCTTGGATTATTTTCTTCGCTTTAGAATAACACTGATCGACTATATGTTTGACTTCTTCGTCGATAATCCTGGCAGTTTCTTCGCTATAATCTTTTTCTCTAATCATGTCTCTACCCAGAAATATCGGCCCATGAGTTGTTCCTAAGGTGTAATTACCTAATTTTTCGCTCATACCATAATCGCAGACCATCTGACGGGCAATTTGAGTAGCTTTATTTAAATCATCCCTGGCACCGGTAGTAATATCCCCTAAATTAATCTCTTCGGATACCCGTCCGCCCAAAGCTACAGTAATAGCGCCTAGAAGTTCGTTTCTAGACATATAAAACTTATCTTCTTTGGGAGGCGCAAAAGTATAGCCACCGGCCATACCTCTGGGGATAATCGATACTTTTGACATCGGGTCAACTTCCGGAATCAACAATGATAATAAAGCGTGGCCGGCTTCATGGAATGCCGTTAATCTGCGCTCTCTTTTAGAAATTATCCGGCTTTTTTTCTCTGGCCCCATTAATACTCTTTCTATAGATTGTTCTAAATCTATTTGTTCTACATATTTTTTTTCCCGGCGGGCAGCTAAAAGTGCGGCTTCGTTACAAAGGTTCTCTAGGTCGGCTCCGGAAAAACCCGGCGTTTTTTTAGCTATTGTTTCTAAAGCTACTTCTTGAGATAGCTTTATGTTTTTGGTGTGGACTTTCAAAATATTTATCCGCCCTTTGATGTCCGGTGCGTAAATAACGATATGACGGTCAAATCTTCCCGGCCTAAGAAGAGCTGGATCTAATACATCCGGCCTATTGGTTGCTGCTATGACAATGATCCCGGTTTCGGTTTGAAAACCATCCATTTCGGTTAATAATTGATTTAAAGTTTGTTCCCGTTCGTCATGTCCTCCACCTATACCAGCAAAACGTTGTCGTCCTACGGCATCTATTTCATCAATAAAAATGATACTTCCTCTTCCTTCGGTCTTAGCCGCTCTTTTAGCTTGGTCAAATAAATCGCGCACCCGTGATGCGCCGACCCCTACAAACATTTCTACGAAGTCCGAACCGCTGATACTAAAGAAAGGTACTTTGGCTTCACCGGCAACGGCTTTAGCTAAAAGAGTTTTACCGCAACCTGGCGGACCAACTAATAAAACTCCTTTAGGGAATCTTCCTCCTAAGCGCTGGAATTTCTTAGGGTCTTTTAAAAATTCTATAACTTCCTGTAATTCTTCTTTAGCCTCATCTATGCCGGCTACATCATCAAAAGTAACTTTAGTAATTCTTTCTTTGTCCATCAAAGCTGCCCTTGATTTTCCAAAACTAAATACGCTAGAGCCCATCTGGCTGCCTTTTCGTGAAAAATACCAAAGAAAAAGTATAAAAAGTACCATTGGCCCCAAAGAATAGAAAAGGCTACCCCAGATACGCGGTGGTTCTACTTCAAAATTACTCACATTTTTTCTTATTAGTTCTAAAATAGCCCTATCTTCTTGGGGAAGATAAAGATAGAAATTTCCACCACCTTTATTCTTTGTAAATCCTCCTTGAATGCGATTTTCGGTCAACTTAACCCATTCTATAGCAGGATCTTCTAAATTACGCTCTAATAGATAGTAAAACTCACTATAATTTAATTTTTTAACTATACCGCCCAGCTCGGGATTTAAAAGGCTAAGGAACCAGATAATCCCTAGAAAAGTAGCCATAAATAAGAAGGTAGTCCTTAAAAGATTGGGCTTCGTTGGGGGTTTTTTCTTCTTTTTCATCGTTAGCTATTATACTTTATTAGCCTATAAAATCAAGGATTGAATAACTAATGTTTCGTTATCTTTCTTTACTTGGAAACCGGGCAAGTCTACGATACTGCCTTGGGGACGTTTAAACAGTAAATCCCTTATTTCGCGTAAATGTTTAGCTTCAAGACGTCTGGTGTTACCTTTAAATTGCTCAACCGCTATTCTAATGACGTTATTAAATATCGCTAAGGGAAGACCCTTTAGACCCTGTAAATCTAGACGGATACTATTATAATTCTGGCGCCGCCTTAAGACGATGAATTTGTCATAAGAAAAAGAATAAATAAAATCATAATCCAATGCTAAATTGCGGGCCAAATTATACAAATTATCGCTTATATTAGGGTTAATTTCTTCCAGAAAAGGCATTAATTTTAATCTTATCTTATTACGAAGAAACTTATCTTCTAGGTTGCTCTTATCTATACAATAAGTTATTCGGTTATCATCCAACCAATTAAGGATTTCTTTTTTTCTAAGTTCTATTAAAGGCCGAATTACGGTTAAATTCTTATATTTACTCTTAGAGGAAAAACCCCGTAAACCTCTTAAACCTGTTCCCTTTATCAATCGCATCAAAATCGTTTCGGCTAAATCATCTTTGTGATGGGCAAGAGCAATTTTTTTAATTTTAGTCTGGCGTGAACATTTAAGAAAAAAGTCTAATCTTAAGTTTCTCGCTGTCTGTTCTAGAGAATCTCCTTTAAGAAAACTTTTAACATCCTTCTTTTCGCTTACAAATTCTAAGTTTAAATTCTCACATATCTTGCGGATAAACTCTTCTTCACTATCGGATTCTTCTCTTAGGCTGTGATTAAAATGAGCACAAAGTAATTGCAAGCGGTACTCTTTTTTTATCTGCAGAAATAAATACAGTAGACACATAGAATCCGGCCCGCCAGATACCCCTAGGATAACTTTATCTTTCTTTTTTAATAATCCGCCTTGTTTTACAGTATTTATAAAGGTTTCTTTTAACATGGATAAATGTTGTTTTATTACAGTTTAGTTTCATATTATATCATATTTGATATAATATTTATTATGAATATCCTCGCTATCAACCCTTGGATAGTTGATTTTGCTGCTTATGATTTTTGGTTAAAGCCTTACGGTTTTTTGGTTATTTTGACTTATCTTGCTAAAAATAAAAAGATAAAAATCGATTATATCGATTGCCTTAACGAAAAGGATTCCCTAGGGACTTTTGGAAGAGGTAAATATCCCCATCAAATTATTGATAATCCTACCTTATTTAAATCAGTACCACGTTATTTTAAGCGTTATGGGATAAAAATTGGGATCTTCGAACAATTTTTGGAAAATAAAAATCCAGATTATATACTTATCACCTCCTCTATGACCTACTGGTATCCTTCAATAATTGATATAGTAAAAATATTAAAAGCAAAATTTCCTAAAGCTCCTATAATTTTAGGCGGAACTTATGCTAATTTATGTACAAACCACGCTAAAAGAAATACCGGCTGTAATTTTGTATTTAAAAATACTTCTCTAAAAAAATTTTTTAAGTTGTTAAATATAAATTTTGATTTTAAAGAATTTTACTCGACTCTTCCTCTCTATGAAAATTTTTACCAATCGCTGGACTACGTAGTTTTTCGAACCTCTTGGGGATGTCCGTTTTCCTGTGCTTTCTGCGCTATTAAAAAACTATCGCCACCTTTTTTTAGAATCAATTCTAAAAAAATAATAGATTTTATTTTAAAATACTGCGATCTGGGAATACAAAATTTTGTTCTCTATGATGATGCCTTCTTATACGAAAACTTCTATGCTAAAAGTATCTTAAAAGAAATAAAGAATAGGGATCTAAATATTAACTTTCATACTCCTAATGCTCTCCATATTAGATTTTTGGATGAAGAGTTAGCTCATTTGCTTAAATCTTCAAGATTCATCAACCCTCACTTTGGTTTAGAAACTTTAAACCCAAAATTACAAAAATTATGGACTGATAAAGTAAATAGAGAAGACTTATTGAAAGGAATTGAGTATCTTAAAAAAGGTGGCTATAGATCTGGAGAATTTAGCGTTTATCTGCTTTTAGGATACCCTAATCAAAACTTAAAAGAATTAAAAGATGATATTGAATTTATAAATTCCCTGGGAGCTCGGGTCTCACTAGCGGAGTTTTCCCCTACTCCGGGAACTAAAATCTTTGAAGAATTTAAAAAATCCTTAGCTGACCCTTTATTACATAATAATTCTATATTTGGATTTTTTGAAAAAGAAAAAATAAAAGATTTTTGGGAAATAAAAAATTTTACTCGACAATTAAATAAAAAATTAGCTGTTGAATAAGGATTATTTTTTGGAAACGAAGGGATTACCTCTTATATAAAACCTCAAAGGCAGATTTTTAGAATTGGTAGCATAATCAACTCCTATTCTCTTTGTCCTGACAATATCAAAATTCTTAAAATAGCCAGAAGAAACAAAAATACTATTGGATAGGACATTGCGACCTAAAAATGTTTTATCTATACCAAAAGCGATAGTCCAACGACAAGGACCATTAGTCAATTTCTTAAAATCGCTATTTCTATTTTTTATCATCGTTTTGATACCGCTTAACGGTTCTATAGCTCTTATAAATACCGCTTGGGGATCTCCTTTTTTTGAAACTACGATATTAAAACACCAATATTTACCGTAGATAAGATAAGTATAGATTACTCCTCCCGATAAATAAAGAATATTATTACGCGGTGTAATTCTACCGCCAAAACTATGAGAAGCGTCATCGTCTTTGCCAAGATAAGCTTCAGTTTCGACTATTCTGCCAATTAAAATAGCTTTATTCTTTTTTACTAATAAATAATCACCGAGAATATTCTCGGCTACATATTCGGCAGGATATAAAAAGAAAGATTTATTTCTCTTCTTTCTGTAAAGTTCCTTGATATCTAAAACTATCCCAGTCATAAAGACGTTTTCCCTTAAAAAATAGCTCTATCTCTTTACTCTCGTAAACCCACTTCTCGTATCCGTCTAAAGTCTTTTCTATTTTTGCCGGAAGCCCTATTTTCATAATAACTTCTTTCTTGGTATCACCAATAATTATAACTTCGCCATTTTCAAGTTGGTAATAATCTTTCTTATCTGTGCCTGAACCGAATTTTCTCTCTATATCTAAGCCAAAAGCACCTCCTTTAACGCCGGTATAATCACGCAATTTAACACAACCGCTAAAAAATATTATTAATAATAAAAACTTAACTGTAATTTTGCTCATAAATTTTACTTCTTATAATTAGTTTTCTAAAATATTTTTATCACCGTGGTTAAAGTTCAAATTCACTGCCTACTTGCATATCAAGCATATCTTCCGAGAAGAATTGTCTAAAGATATTTATTGCTTCATATCCAGTACAATGCGAAGGGCCTATCTTTCTGATATTGCTGGCTTTTATCTTTTCTACCGTATATTT
>JAGOLA010000087.1 GCA_017994375.1 Candidatus Omnitrophota bacterium
GTTATCATACCGTCTATTATCGAAACCAATCTCTTAGGCTTTGTTGTTTTGGGAGAAAAACTAAATCATCAGCCCTACTCGGAAGACGATATCAACGTCTTTAGAACACTTTCTCGTCAAGCAGCTCTAGCTATAAGCTATTGCTCATTCTTAGAGGTATTTAAAAATGCTCAAGAAAAGATATTTACTGCCGATAAGCTTGCCACTGTCGGTGGCATGGCAGAAGGCGTAGCACATCAAATAAAGAACAGACTTAATGAATTTTCTATGGCAGCAGGAGAGATAGACGTTAATATAAACGACATCATAGATAAATACCCCGAGCTTATGCAAACTCATCCTGATTTAAAGAAAATCCTTGAGGACTCTCTAGGCGCTATTAAATCTATCTTTGCTAACGTAATCCACACAGACGGAATAATCAGAGGAATATTAAGTTATGGCAACCTTAGCCAGGATGAAAAAGCCAAACTCATTGGCGAGTTTCCTTTGAAACCAGTAATAGATAATGTCGTAGAGCTTGTTGAAACAAAACATGAAGTTACCAATTTTCCTTTGATCCTTGACTTAGGCCCTGATGACACTATTTATGGTGTAAAAATACAGATTCACGAATGTATCTTAAATATCCTAGATAACGCCTATGAAGCCTGTGATGAAAGACGAAAATTCCGCCTCTCGGAACAAGAAAAACAAAACTATAAACCATTTATCAATTTAAAACTAACTCAAAATGAAGAATATACTTTTATTACCGTATCTGATAACGGCGCAGGAATAAAAGAACAAGATAAACCAAAAATATTTTCACCCTTTTTTACTACGAAATCCTCTTATATATCAGGCACAGGTATCGGCATGTATATAGTTAAAAGATTAGTTGAAGAAAATCATAATGGCAAAATCTCGTTTGAGTCTGAATATATGAAAGGTACGACCTTTTATATAAAACTGCCGAGAAAAGTCAAACAATGAGGTGATGTTATGGATAAAAAGAAAATTCTCATTGCAGATGCTGATGAGGAATATCAGCTATCGCTTAAACAAATTCTTGAAGAAGCCGGTTATGAAATCCTTGTTGCATCATCCATAGATCAGGCTCTTAAGGTTTTCCACACTAATAAACCGAACCTTTGTATCATGGACATAATGTTGCCAGAACCAGTTACTGGCGGCCTTGCGTTGTTGAATTTAATCAAAAAAATAGATGCAACGACTACCTGCTTCATATTCACAACTTTGGCTGATGATGGAAAGGAATATATAGCAAAAGAGTTAGGCGTAGACGGCTATTACCTAAAACCTGTAGCCAAAGACACTGTTTTATACATAGTAGGATCGGGATTGCGTCTGCAAGATAGAAAGAAACGTGGCAAAATCTAAAAGGGGGCTGATTCATGAAAACAATTCTTATCGTTGACGATGAAGGCACAATGCTAGACTTCATTAAAAGAATTATCGAAAGAAGAGGCGTGGCAAACGTCTTAACCGCCCAAACGCCGGAAGAAGCTGTAAAAGTCTATCAAGAAAACAAACCGCTTGCTGCTTTCATAGACTTGCACCTAGGTGATGCAAGCGGTGTTGATTTATTAAAAAACCTAAAACAAATTGATCCAAATATCAAAGCCTATTTTTTTACCGGAGATCAAACTTTTGCCAACGTTAATCCACCGCAGTCTTTAGGCGCTATTGCATACATTATTAAACCAATATTACCCCCGGAGTTGATAAAGATAATAGAGAGCCTATAAAATGCTTAAGAATGATAAACCAAAAATAGAGTTTTCGCATAAACAAGAAACTAGAGCCTATATTGCCAATAAATTAGTTCTGCCGTTAATTTTGCTTGAGTCATTGGAGAAAGGCAAAAAAGTTAATAGCGCAACCATAGCTAAAGCCAAAGATGAGTTAAAGAAGATACTTCTATACCTAGATAAAAAATGTACTTCAAAAAAGAAATCGAAAAAATAGAAAAACACTATAAAAACAGTCCTGGATTTAAAAAGTTTCAAGGCGAAATGCTCATCCTTGCTGAAAATTTTTTAGATAAAGAAATGGAAAATAAAAACTGGCAGGGGCTTTCTTTAGAAGAGCAAGCAATCCAAACTGCATTTATTGTTTTTGACTTGTTAAAAGAAGGTAAAAGCAAAAAAGAGGCCTTGGTTGAGCTTCTGCGATTTCGAAGCATAAAATACGCTCCTGAGATTGTAGATAGACTAGAGGAAATGTATAGAAAAAGGTTATTTTAATCTCCATACCTTCAAGCCTTAGACGTTAAATAAAACTATTGACAGAATACGCAACTAGTGCAATAGTAAAGCTGTTCTTAATGATCTTTACAATTTAACTTGGGAGATTCGTGGGAGCGGTCTCTTTAAGGGAAAAGCCTTATTGAAAAAATCAGGGGGCTGGTTTTTCTGAAAAAATTCAGAAATGCCAGCCCCCTTTTTAATTTTCTAGTCTTGCAAAATGCTATTGACAGAATAAATGGGATATTATATGATTAAACCAGTTCAAGCTTCTGATAATCAGACGTTTAAAAAAAATCGGTCCGATTGGAAGAACCAAAGGGCTGGTATTTCTGGGAATAATCCCAGGAACACCAGCCCTTTGTTATTTATTGACCTTTTAAACACAGGAGATGAGACAATGAGAGATGATGTTTATTCTACAAACGACCTCTGGCTGGCTACCTTTCTTAAAGCAAAGGGATTAAAAATCATTCGTATCGAAGGTAATAACCGACGAGCCGTTTTTGTCTTTAAAGACACCCCGGAACGTAAAGACCTAATCGAAGAATTCTACAATAACGGTCCTGTGGGTATAACCTTAGTCAAGAACGCTATGGCTGATTTAAAGTCAGCAATATTTAATATGGACTAACCATAAGGAGTGAAGAGAATGCAAAATGAAAAATTAAATGAATTAGCCGAACAGTATCATAAGGCATTACCCAGCCAAATCCGGGCTTATCTTAATCAAAGATGCCTACCCGATGAAAGTATTAACAAATTTAAAATCGGCTGGACCGGCACGGCAATAAGCATACCTATATATAATAAAGATAATGAGTATACATTCTTTAAATTCCGCAAAAACCCAGCTTTAGATTCAAGTGAAGACGCTAAATACTGGTTCACGGAAGGATCGCAGGCAGAGCTCTATGGTTGGGAGAACGTAATTAATCCTAAGCCATTAGTGGTTATTTGCGAAGGCGAATTCGACAGGTTAGTCCTTGAATCCAAAGGTATCCCGGCAATAACTTCTACTGCTGGCGCAAAAACTTTTAAAGATGAATGGATCGCATTCTTAAAGGAAATTTCTAACCTCTATATCTGCTTTGATAGAGATGAAGCAGGTCTATCAGCTGCGCAAAAGCTAATCGAAAAAATACCCCATGCTAAATATGTTTCATTGTCTAACCTGCCTCAAGGCAAAAAAGATATCACTGATTTCTTCATGGCGGGTAATACTATACAAGATTTTAACCGCATTTTAAGAGAAGCTAAAACTCTTGATGAACTGAACTTCTGTCTTTCAGCACTAGATTCATCCGAGGTTGATTTTCTGCATCCTTCCCAGGACTTTTGTGGTAACACTGCTTATTTTACTATTCCCTTTACCGAATACACCAAAGACATCAAAACACCTTTTAAATACGTCTATTATGTTATCACCAGCGAAAGAAAACTTTTGAAACTAGAAGATAAAGCTGAATTCTATAACCGATATGGAAAAATCATTAAGGAATTGCCTCTAATCAGGAATCCTGAACCACGCTGGCAGTCAGAGGCGATAAAGCAGTACCTTTTTAACGGCTATACCCCGACGCCTTACAGTGTGCATCGGGCAATAGAGCATATCTACTATAAATACTCAGAAATAAAAGAGGAACCATGGTATTTGATTCTTCCTCTCTGGGTTATCGGTACCTACCTTTATTATCTTTTTGAAACCTATCCTTATCTGGCTTTTGAAGGTCTAAAAAATACAGGTAAATCCAAAACCGCAAGAATAACTACTAGAATGTCTTTTAACGGAGTATTCTCGGTAAACGCCTCAGAAGCCACTCTTTATCGAGATATCGAAGCCTTACGACCAACCTTTGGTATTGATGAAGCCGAGATTTTAAAAGACCCAGAAAAGAGCAAATCGATTAGAGCTATCTTAAATGCCGGGCATTTTAAAGGAGCCTCGGTTTTAAGGCAGGAGAAAACCGCTAAAGGAGAATTCTATACCAGGAAGTATTCAGCATATTCACCTAAACTAATTGCTAACACTAAGGGCCTGGAAGATACCCTTGAGAGCCGGACGATTAAAATAGTCATGCTTCGGGCTAAAACCAATAAAGGTCTTTTGCTCGATACCGAAAGCTCGGAAGACTGGAACCATATCCGGCACCTTTGCTATAGCTTTGCCTTATGTTTCTTTAAAGAGATAAGGGAAACCTACCTCAATGACCCCGAAGTAAAAATCGCAAATAACAGGTTTAATGACCTCTGGTGTCCGCTCTTATCGATAGCTAGGTTTATCTTCCGGCAGCCTAATCAAGATAAATTTAACCAGATTAAAGCCTTCGCTCTTGAGCAGATAGGCTTGTCCCAGGATGAAAGTTTGGACGACCGCACCAGCGCTTTACTCATGGCCCTAAGAGACCTGACTAGTGAGACGGATAACGTCTGCTCAACCAAGGAAATAAAAGACGCAATGTTTAGCTATTTAGAGGATGAAGAAATTGAACTTATCAGCACCAAATGGATTGGCTGGAAGCTTAAAGCTTTTGGCCTAAATAAGGGCAAACAAAGGGCTAATAAAGGCAACCGTTACCACCTCTATAAGAGTGATATAACCGATGTTTTAGAAAGGTATCTTGAGCCAGAGGCGGTATCCCCGGAAAAAACTACACAAACTACACCAACTACACTGGTGTAGTTTTTAGTGTAGTTCTTGTGCGGTTCTTTTTGAGGTTTTATTAGCAAAGTGTAGTTTGTGCAGTTAGTGCAGTTTTCCAGACGGCATAGAGGGTAAATAAAGATGTTAGAGCCAAGAAAAAGGCAAGTTTTAAGGCAAAAATGAGTCAAAATAATGCACATTTTAATTCGCAGGAAATTCAAAAGAATGTACAATCGAGTGTGCATTATTCTCTTTAAACTATGCGAATTAAATTTTAGCTAAGTGCTTAGGTTATTTGGCCTTGCGGTAGCCGACTTCGCGGGTTTCCCAAAAATCCCAAGAGAGGCTACCGCATGTTTCCCCACAACCAAACTGCCAAAACTAAAAACTTTAAGCACTTAGCAAGAAAGGAGAACTGTGGAGAAGGAAGAATTGATTTATGCCAAAAGGAAGAATCACCCGGATAGAGC
>JAGOLA010000088.1 GCA_017994375.1 Candidatus Omnitrophota bacterium
GCCGAAATATTAGCAGCCTTGTTTAACAGCTTATTTCTTTTCGGCGTTACTTTTTGGATAATAGCCGAAGGAATAAGGCGATTAATTAACCCCCAGCCAGTTCTTGTCCCAGAGATGTTTTTGATAGCGGTCTTGGGTTTAGTGGTAAATATAATTACTATGAAAATTTTACAAGGCTCTACACATGACTTAAATATCCGGGGGGCATTTATTCATATGCTTTCGGATTTATTATCTTCGGTAGCAATTATAGTTGGAGCTGTAGTGATATATTTTAGCGGCTTAAATATCATCGATTCTTTGCTAAGCATCGGTATTGCCCTAGTCATTCTTGTTTGGGGTTTCGGTTTATTTAGGGATTCGATCAATATTTTATTAGAAGCCGCTCCTAAAGGGGTCAACAGCGAAGATGTAATTAAGATTTTATTGGAGAAGTTTCCTAAAATAGAAGAGGTAACCAATATTCATCTTTGGACTATAACTTCTAGTATGCACTTTATTACTTTGCATATCAGAGTAAAGCCGCAGCTTACGAGTAAAGAAGAAAAAGATTTGATAGCTGACGTTAAGCAGCTAATTAAGGAATATTTTGGCATTGAACATTCTACTATTGAGATAGTATGAGATAATTCTATTTTCTAAGCAATCTGATATAATTCTAATATCGCAAGAATCAACTGATATCTAATTAAGATGAAAATAAGCAATATTTTAAAGCAAAATAAGCAAGGGGTGTCTTTTGAATTTTTCCCTCCTAAGAACTCTGCCTCCCAAGAATCTTTAATAACCAGCATAAGAATTTTAAAAAAATATAATCCCTTATATGTTTCGATGACCTGCGGTGCTACCGGCGCTATTCAAAGTAACACCCAAGGGGCAATAAGACTTTTATTAGCGGAAAATGGTTTAGTAGTAATGCCACATTTAACCTGTATAGATCTTAAAATGAATGAATTAAGAAAGCTTTTGGATGAGTATAAAGCTAAAGGAATAGAGAATATAATGGCTTTAAGGGGAGATCCGCCACAGGATAAAATAGATTTTGATTTTCATAAACAGGAATTCTTTTGTGCCCGAGAGCTAGTTAAAAAGATAAAAGAGTACACCGATTTTTGCGTAGGAGTGGCAGTCTATCCGGAAGGCCATATCGAATGCGCCTCTTTAGAACAAGATTTAGAATATACTAAACAAAAAATAGATTCCGGAGCAGATTTTGCCGTCACGCAGATGTTTTTCGATAATTCTTTTTATTTTAGCCTCTGCGAACGTTTTAGAAAAAAACGGATTAATATCCCGGTATTACCGGGTATATTGCCTTTGACGAATCTAAATCGAGTGCGAAAATTTGCTTCTATCTGTCGGGCTACGGTACCAAAACATATCGAAGAAAAATGGAACCATTTTTTGGGTAAACCTGAAGAGCAGAAAAAAGTCGGAATCGATTTCACTATAAAACAATGCCAAGATTTAATCAAAAATGGTGTTAAAAAATTACATTTTTTCACTTTAAACGATCCTTACGTTATGCAAACTATACTTGAGGCAATAAAAATTCAGGGATAAATATTTATGTTTAAGAAACAACTCTTTTTAAAGATTTATGAAGCTGCCAGTATGCAGCGGTGGAATGATCAAATTCGCACCGTAGAATTGACAGAATTAGATAAACAGTCGCATAAGATGATTATCGCTTATTGTTTAGGCAAGTGCGAAGAGGATGATAAGAATAAAAATTTAGATTGGATTCAGATAATCGAAGCCGGAATTTTTGAGTTTTTACAAAGAATAGTACTTACTGATTTAAAGCCTCCTTTATTTCACCGTATAAAAGAAGACAAGGAAAAATATCGATTGGTTAATGAGTGGGTTTATGAAAAAATAGAGCCGGCTATTATAGAATTAGGTTCGGATTTTTGCAGCCGTTTTAAAAATTATTTAACTTCTACAGAGCGTAATGTCAATAGGAGAATCATTAGTGCTGCTCATTTTTATGCTACTAAATGGGAATTTGATATTATTGAGCGTGCCAGTCCTAAGGGTTATCTTAGAGAAGAGATAAGAGAAGATTTAATATCTAAACAAAATAAATATACCGATTTAAAGAGCATGCAAAAACTTTTGCATACGGAGTCTTTATGCGATTTTATAAATATTGCTGGGCAGTTACGTTTTCAAATTCGCTGGAGCCATTTACCGCGGGTGCCAAAGACTTCGGTTCTTGGCCATATGCTAATCGTTGCTATCCTGTCTTATTTATTTTCTTTGGCAATTAATGCCGATAAAAAACGTTGCATTAATAATTACTTTACCGGCTTATTCCATGACTTACCGGAAGTCCTTACCAGAGATATAATAAATCCCGTTAAGCGGTCGGTAGAAGGTTTATCGGAATTAATTAAAGAGTATGAGAAGGAAGAGATGGAACGAAAAATTTATAAACTTCTGCCTTTGAATTGGCATAAGGAAATGAATATTTATACCGAAAATGAATTTAGTGATTTAACCGATTCCGAAGGCTTGATACAACGCGATGGCCAGTTAATAAAAGCTATCGATGATTTGGCAGCTTTTATCGAAGCCCACCTTTCTCTTAAGAACGGAATTCAAAGCGAGGACCTAAAGTCTGCTAAACGTTCTTTAGAAAATAAATATACTTCAAAAATAATTAGCGGAATTAACTTTGGCGGTATTTACTCCAATTTTGATTAGAGGATGCTAACTTCAAGCAGTAATTTAGACAGAAAAAAAATAATTATCTTATTAACTGTAATTATTCTTGTCGGCGCTTTTTTAAGATTATTCGGCCTTGGTAGACAATCTTTATGGTATGATGAGCTTTTGAATTGGCATAGAAGTTCGCAAAAAGATTTATCTTTATTAAGCCACAGTATTGTCCGTAATGATGGCCATCCTCCCGGATATTACCTACTTTTACATTTTGTAATCAGATATTTTGGAGATACCGAGGTAATTTTACGGTTACCTTCGGTTATTTTCGGAGTTTTGTCAGTTTTAGTTATTTTTCTTTTAGGACAACTGCTTTATTCTTACCGCGAAGGCTTAATAGCCTCTTGTCTAATGGCTTTTTTTTATACCCCAATTTATTTTAGCCAGGAAGCCCGGCCTTATGCTTTATTATTATTATTAAGTCTACTTTCTGTTTATTATTGGATTAGAATCCTAGGTCATTTCAAAAAAGAAAAAGATATACCTTTGTCTAACTTTATTCTCTATATTTTGACAGCGGCTTTATGCAGTTATACTCATTACTTTGGTCTTTATTTTATAGTCTTGCAAGGAATAGCTTTATTAACACTTCTGGTAACTAAACCAAAAGCTTTTAAAATAGTTTTTTTTATTTATCTATCAATATTAATGTTTTATCTACCTTGGTTGCCAGGCATAAAAGAACACTTAGTTTCGCAACGTTTAGCTTTAAACAATTGGATGAGAAAACCTATTGGATTAACTTTCAATTTTAACAATTACTTTTTCTTTATATTTAATAATTCTTTAGTTTTAAGCTCATTAGCCTACTTATTGTTTGCTTTCTTATTTTTTCAAGGCCTAATTCAGAATTCAAAAATTAAACACGGTAAAAACGTAAAAGCAATTTATTGGCACTCTAATTTAATACTTATATTATGGATTATCATTCCTTTTATCGGAGCCTACTTGGTATCAGTTTTTTGGAAACCCGTTCTTTCTAGCCGCAATTTAATAATATCACTACCGGCTTTTTATCTTTTATTTTCTCGTTCTTTAATGCAAATACCCGGCCGGGCAAGATATAAAGCTATTGTCACTATAAGTATAATTATTTTCGCCTTAAGCCATTTAATTTTCCATAGAAGTTATTACTCTTCTTTTTATAAAGAACGATTTCGGGAAGCAACTAAATTTGTTACCGATAATTACGAATATTATCGAAATTCTCGGGTTATTGTTTGGGGGGCACCGAGAAGCTGTTTTAAATATTATTTTCAAAAAAGCGGCTTACCTACGAAAATAAAACTCACCGAAGGTCCTTGGAGACCATTAGTTAATCCTTTAAATTCCTTATTTATTTTTTTAGATAATTACGATTATATTTGGTATCTACGCGTACATTTAAAGGAGATGGACCATGATTTAGATTTTTTAAATTTTTTACAAAATAATTTAACAGTGATTAAGCATAAAAAATTTAGCAATACCGAAGAAGTTTGGCTTTTTAAAAGAAAGGACAATCCGGCAAATACTAAATTATTTTTAGTAAATTACATAAAACGTTATTTAAATAATAAAAACAAGGTAAATATTAATAATGCAAATTTAGCTAAGGTTACTAATCTTTTGAATGAAATTTTTGGCCCACCGTTAATGCCTTTAGAAATAGAAAATATAAAAAGCCTTTTTTCAGAAGATGTTTTTGATGAGATTAAATATGCTATAAGCGTATTTAAAAGTGATTTTAACGACACTACTATGGTAATATTGTTGTTGCCGTCTAAAAAAATAAACTATACTCTTCTAAAAATAATTTATCTACCAAAGTGATTTTGGGTTAAAAAACTAATTTTTAAGTTAAGTTTACCTTATTTTTTGATATAATAAGAAAAAATCTTTATCAGCAAAGATAGGAACGATAAATTGACTTAACCAGAGTCTGTAGTATTATATAAGATAATTCTAAAATAAATAATTATGAAAGTACGCAATAAGTTTAAGAAAAACGCCAAACTTAAGCCTCAAAGAAATAACGCTAAAAATAGCGAGTTTTCAGAGGAAAAATATAAGCTTTTATCTGACCTTATGGGTTATGTCCCGGACGTAATCTACTTTAAAGACTGCAAGGGAAGGCTTATCATGGTCAATAAAGCTCATGCTCAAGGTTTAGGTTTGGAACCGGAAGAGGTGGTTGGTAAAACCGATTTTGACTTCTTTCCGGCTGAAAGAGCCAAAAAAATGGCCAAAGATGATATGTATGTAATTAAAACTGGTAAGCCTATAATTGATAAAATAGAGCGTGCTACCCGAGCCGATGGCGTAGATAATTACGTAAGTACTACTAAAATACCGCGTTATGACAACAAAGGACGGATTATCGGTTTAATTGGCATTACTAGAGAT
>JAGOLA010000089.1 GCA_017994375.1 Candidatus Omnitrophota bacterium
AATTGTTAAAGACAATTATAATTTTAAACTAAATTTTTTTAAAAAAATTATTTAATTTTTTTAAAAAAAACTTGACAAATTTTTGAAAATATTGTATATTTGATCTTAAAATGAAAGAAGATAATTTAGACGATAAATTCGATATCGATATACCTTTGGATGAGCCGGTTTTTCCGGTTAGTATTGTTTGTGAGCTTTTGCAGATACAGTATTATATGCTTCATGAGATAATAAAGGAAGGGATACTTCGGGAACGTAAACGTAAAAAACATAAAAAATTATTTTCTCAAAAAGATGTCCGGCTTTTAAAGTACGTTAAATATTTGGTAGAAGAACGGGGAGTTAATTTGAAAGGGGTAAAAGTCATATTAGAGATGGAGCAAAAAGACTAACCCCTTTTTTTGAACTTTATTTAGCACTCCTTCGATTAGAGTGCTAAATTAGCAATTAGGGCATGTTTTTTAGAGATTGATTGAAAAGATATATTGGTGTTAAAATAAAATAAATGAATTTAGATAAATTTACTATTAAAGCTCAAGAGGCTATAAACAACGCCGTTGGCTTAGTCAAAGATTATAGCCATCAATCTCTTCTTCCTGAGCATCTTCTTCTATCTTTATTAGAGGATGCTAATGGTATAACTAGAGAGGTTTTACTTAAGCTAGCGGTTAATCCGGAAGATTTGTTATCTAGCTTAAAGCAATATCTTTCTGAAATACCTAAAGTTTACGCTGATAATAAAGATATTATTTCTTCCGGTCGGTTTATCAATATTATGCATGCAGCCCAGAAACAGTTGTCCGATTTAAAAGACGAATATATAAGTTCCGAACATCTTTTATTAGCTATAGCCGGTGAAAAGCAGAGTTTTCTACATAACTATTTACAAAAACAAGGCATACTTACCGCAGATATTTCCAAAGTAGTTTCTCAAGTAAGGGGTGCTCAAAAGGCTGATTCTCAATCTGCCGAGAGTACTTACCAAGCTTTAGATAAGTTTGCCCGCGATTTAACTAGCTGGGCTAAGGCCGGTAAACTAGATCCGGTCATCGGCAGAGACGAAGAAATCAGGCGCCTTATTCAAGTCTTGTCACGCCGTACTAAAAATAATCCGGTTTTAATCGGAGAGCCTGGGGTTGGAAAAACCGCGGTGGTAGAAGGTTTAGCTCAAAGAGTTGCTTTCGGTGATGTCCCGGAAAGCCTTAAAGATAAAAAAATAATGGCTTTAGATTTAGGAGCTTTAATTGCCGGAGCTAAATTCAGGGGAGAATTCGAAGAACGTTTAAAGAGCGTATTAAAAGAGATAGAGTCCAGGGAAGGTAAAATAATACTTTTTATCGACGAAATACACACTTTAGTCGGTGCCGGCCAGGCCGAAGGTGCCATAGATGCCGCTAACATGTTGAAACCGGCTTTAGCTAAAGGAACGTTGCGTTGTATCGGAGCTACTACTTTGAATGAATACCGCCAGAGAATCGAAAAAGATGCCGCGTTAGAGAGAAGATTCCAGCAGGTTTTGATTAGCGAACCTACTCCCGAACAGACGATCGCTATATTACGTGGTTTAAAAGAACGTTATGAAGTTCACCACGGCGTGCGCCTTAAAGATTCGGCTTTAATCGCAGCTGCTGTGTTGTCTTCTCGTTATATCAGCGGAAGATTCCTTCCCGATAAAGCTATTGACGTGATAGATGAAGCGGCATCAAAATTACGCATAGAAATTGATAGTAAACCCGAAGATATCGATAAACTGGAACGAAGAATCTTGGAATTACAAATACAGAAACAGGTTTTAGTAAAAGATAAGGATAAAGCTGCCAGCCAACGGCTGCAAAAGTTGAACGAAGAAGTAGAGGGCTTGAATAAAGAGTTAGCCGTTCAAAAGGAACACTGGCAAAAGGAAAAAGATTTAATCGAGAAGATAAGAGAGGTTAAGGAAGATATAGAAAAGATTAAAATTACAAGCTTAGATTTAGAGAAACAAGGGGAATTAGAGAAAGTAGCCGAAATAAGATACGGTAAGATTCCGGAATCGGCCCAAAAGCTAAGTAAGCTTAACCAAGAGTTGGGTGAAGTTCAGAAAAAGAAAAAGATGTTGAAAGAAGAAGTAGACGAAGAGGACATCGCCCAGATAGTATCGCGTTGGACAGGAATACCGGTTGCTAACCTCATGGAAGAAGAAGTCAAAAAGCTTATCCGCATGGAAGAAGAGCTGAAAAAATACGTGGTAGGTCAAGATGAGGCCATAAGTTTGATTTCGGAATGTATCAGAAGAGCGCGTTCGGGTTTATCCGATCCTAACCGTCCCTTGGGTTCGTTTATCTTTTTAGGGCCTACCGGTGTTGGCAAGACCGAGTTGGCAAAAACCCTGGCAAGATTTCTTTTTAACAGCGAACAAAATCTTATTCGTATCGATATGAGCGAGTATATGGAGAAATTTGCAGTATCTAGATTAATCGGAGCTCCTCCCGGCTACATCGGTTATGAAGAAGGAGGACAACTCACCGAGAAAGTCAGGCGTAAGCCTTATGCTGTCTTACTCTTTGATGAAATAGAAAAAGCTCATCCTGATGTTTTTAATATTCTTTTGCAGATATTAGATGACGGCCGTTTAACCGATTCTCAAGGAAGAACGGTTAATTTTAAAAATACCATTATAATTATGACTTCTAATATCGGAGACCAGTATTTCAATAATTTAGATTTGACTAAAACTGCTATCGAGCAAAACCTTAGGCAAGAATTAAAAAAACATTTTCGTCCGGAATTTTTAAACCGCTTAGACGAGACAGTAATTTTTAACAGCTTAAGTTTAGAAAATATCCAAAGTATAGTGGATATACAAATGCGTGTTATTTGCGAAAGATTGCAGGAGAAGAAAATAAGCGTAAAATTAACTGCTAATGCCCGCAGTTTTATCGCCGATAAAGGTTTTAGTCCCGAATACGGGGCCCGGCCGCTTAATCGGACTTTACAAAAATTAGTAATTAATCCTTTAAGCATAAAGATCATCGAAGGGGAACTGAAGGCGCAAGATAGAGTAGTAATAGATGTAAAAAATCATAAAATTATTTTTACCAAGGAGGGTAGATGAGAGTAGATGTATCGTTTAAATACTTAGAAAAAAGTGATTATCTTGATAATATCTTAGAAAGTAATTTACAAAGAATACAGCGGCGGATAAAAATATTTAAGCGTGAAGATCCGATACATATCTCGGTTCACGTAGAAAAAAATCCCCATAAGGAACAGTTTTTTTGCCGTTCTCATATTTATTTACCGTCAGCTAAAGTTTTAGTAGCTGACGAGAAGGGGGATAATTCGTCTTTGGCCATAAACAAGGCTTTTTCGGCCTTGATTAAACAATTAGACAAGGAAAAGTATAAATGGCAAAGTCAGAGGCGAAAAATTAATCAACGCTATAAGGGATAATTTAAGAATACTTTGCCTTGACTACTATAGGAGCATGTGTTAGGATATCTGGCACTCTGCTTATAAGAGTGCTAAGGAAGTGATGATATGGTCAAATTTGTGGAAGCTAAAGAACGGGAAAGAGGGATCCTAAAGATAATCGTTGATAGTTACATAAACGAGACTAAACCGATAAGTTCTAGCTATCTTTGCGAGAAGTATCGGCTTAATTATTCTCCGGCTACGGTACGTAATATCATGATGTCTTTAGAAAACCAAGGCTTTCTTTCACACGTCCATACTTCATCCGGACGGATACCGACTCAAAGCGGGTTCCGCTATTATGTTGACCATTTAAACGATGAAGATGCTTATCAGAGTTATCCGGTGACCTTAAACTTTTATGCTCCTACAGTCTTAAATATCGAGGAGATAACCGATTATCTTTTAGATTCCTTAGTAAAATTAAGCGGTTATACTTCTTTGGTAGCCGTATCCGGCAGAGACGAAAAATTATTTTTTAAAGGAGTGCGTTTCATCTTAGACCAACCGGAGTTCGAAGACGTACATAAGCTAAGAGATATACTTTATACCTTAGAAGAAAAGATGGATCAATTGGGAGAAATTCTTTTTAGATGTGTAGATGAAAAAATCAGTATTTTAATCGGCGAAGATATTGGCTTTTCCGAAATATCAGATTGTTCGTTGGTGATTTCGGGTTTGAAAGATAAAAATATTACTTTAGCCATGGCTTTATTGGGGCCGATGAGGATGAATTATCTAAAAGCTAAATCCTGCATACATTCTACCAGGGAGCAGCTTAGCAAAATGGTAAAAGCATTTATTTAAGTATGGAAGAAAAAAATAAAAAAAAATCCAACAATCATAATGAAGAAGTAAAAAGTAAAGAAGAAGGCGATCCTTTGACCGAAGAGGTCCAAGATAATACCAAAACGGCCAAAGAAGACCGAGAAATTCTAGAGGAAAAATACTTAAGACTTCAAGCTGAATTCGATAACTATAAAAAACGATCCTATAAAGAAAAAATAGAATTCATCAAATTCGCCAATGAAGGCCTTATTTTAGAATTATTAGATATTCTAGACAACTTCGAAAGAGGCATAAAGTCAGCCGAAGCTAAAAAAGATTTTGCTCTTTTGCATCAGGGAGTTGATATGATTTCAAAACAATTGCATAGTATGTTGGAAGCTAAAGGCCTTAAGAGGATAAGTTGCGTAGGAGAAAAATTCGATCCCCATAAACATGATGCTATAGAAGTAGTAGAAGGAGAGGAAAAAGAAACCGATACGGTGATAGAAGAGTTACAACCCGGCTATATCTTAAACGGCCGGATAATAAGGCCGGCAAAAGTTAAAGTTTTAAAAGGCAAGGAGAATTTAGATATTATCGAAGAGATTCCCGAAGAAATTAATAATAAAGATAACGATAATCGAGAGACTAAAGATAACGAAAAAGTTTAAGGAGGTATTAAAATGGCAAGAGTTATAGGTATCGACTTAGGAACTTCAAACTCATCAGCTGCTGTAATGGAAGGCGGTCGGCCGGGAAAAACTGATGCGGCTCCTCAATCCGGCGGCGCGATGCCGACCGGCGAGGCGCCGCAGAGCCAAACCCTTGCGCCCGTTCAGCAATTGCCATCAGAGCCTAGCGCTG
>JAGOLA010000009.1 GCA_017994375.1 Candidatus Omnitrophota bacterium
GTATAATACTAGAAATTATATATGGGTAAAAAAACTACCCTTTTTGTTGATAAAGATAACCAGATTATTTTAAAGTCTTCCCCAGAGGCAAAACCCGTCAAAATAAAAGGTAAATTTACTACCGATAATAATAATCTGATTTATTTTATTAAAGAACCTTCGTCTTGGCGGCGCCAATATCAACTACCGCAACGGTTAGAATTTAAAGGCCGCTGGAAGCTTAATTCTAATCAGGACTTAGTTTTAGATTTGCAAGATGAAGAAAATTTTGGTAGATGCACTCTAACTATTAAAGGTAAAATTTTAACAGTTAATAAAGATTTTTTAGACTTTCAAATAAAAACTAAACAAGAAGCAACAGTTGAAATAATTCATATTTTAAGGATAAAAGGTACTTGGCAGGCAGATAGTTTTAATCGAATTACTTTCGAAGTAGAACGTAAGATTAACCCTGAAACCTTAATTTTTGAGGGAGTTTGGGAGATAAATAAAAACCAGAAAATTACCTATTGTTACGAGAAAATCAACTTAAAAACTAAGACTAAAATCAAAGAATCTTTAGTTTTTGACGGTTTCTGGCAGATAACCAAGAAAGATAAGTTAAGGTATATTTTAATTAACAGTTATGATTCTTATTTTGATTTTAAAGTCCAAGTAGAATCATCCCAGATTTATCCTAAAGAAGGAGAGATTAAGTATCGCTTAGGCATAGGTTTAAGAGAGGACAGGAGGTTTAAAATAATCTCTTTGTTTGGTACCTGGAAGTTGGGACGAAAAGGAGAAGTAAACTTTGATATGGATTACGGAAAATTTCAGAAATTAGCCCTTAATTTTTTAGGCAGTATCAAATTATCTTCTAAAAAAGAGTTAATTCTTAACCTAAAAGATTTGACCGGCAGATCTTTGGGAATTTCCCTGCTTTATAAGCGTAAGTTATTTAGTAAGAATAAGTTAGAATACTTTTTACAGCTTAAGAATAAGGATAAAAATTTCTATATCGGAGCTGGAGCTACCCTACGTTTCTAATTAACTATTTTTCTTGACATAGAAAACTTAGGGGATACAATATGTTCAATGAATGAACAAAGTACTCGAGAAGATATCTTAAACATCCTTCGCCTTCTATCTTCCAGCAATGACTTAACCCAAAGAGACCTTTCCTTCCATTTAAATATATCTTTAGGTAAGGCCAATTACCTTATCAAATCTTTAGCTAAAAAAGGCTTACTTGAGATACATAATTTTGCTTCCGGAGATAAAAAAGCTAAGAAGATAAAGTATTTACTTACTAAAAAGGGTTGGGAATTTAAAATCAACCTTACTTATCACTTTTTAAAACAGAAGGAAGCTGAATATATCAATATTAAGAAAGAGTGGGAAAATATCAGGCCAAATCAGTTAACTTAAGATAACTAAAAAGGAGGTTGGAAGATGGAAGCTAAATATAAAGATAAAGAGGTAAATTTATTAAGTTATATCCGTATTACCGTAAAAAAGAGAAAAATATTTATAACTATAGTAGCCATATTCATAGTAGCTGCATTTATCAAATCTTTTACTATTAAACCGACCTATAAGGTAATAGAAATTATAGCATTACCGACAATTCCTAAAGATGCTGGAGAAAATTTAATGCTGGCCGTTAGTTTTAAAACTAGAATCGAAGAAGGAGTATATCATCACCTAATAAAAGAAAGATTAGGCATATCTAGTAATATACCATCTTTAACAGTAGAAGTCCCTAAGAACGAAGAGATAATAAAGATAAATACTCAAATTGCCAAAAATCAGGTCGATTTAGCAATAAAAATTCTAGATACTCTCTATTTACTACTTAAAGAAGAAGTCCAGCCGGTTTTGGAAAGAAACATTAACGAAATTGACGAAAAAATAAATTTATTAAATATATCTATTGAAAGAGCAGAATTGGATAAGAAAAATATCGAGCAACAAGTAGAGTTATATACAAAACAGCTTAATAGAAAACAAAGTTCAATAGATTTTTCAGAATCGCAAATCAAAGCTGTTGAAGAAAGAATAATTTCTTTATTAAAAAGGATAGAGATTGAACACCCTAAAGACATTATCCAAGAAGGAGATATTATCTATTCTGAAAAATTTGACAAGTTATTAAGCGATTTAAAGTCGGAAAAAAAATACCTCCTAGAAAATCTTGGTAAAGAAAAAGATGATACCCAAGATATCGAGCTTAAAATAGAAACTTTAAAAGGGAATAAATTAAGCTTAGATAAAGAATCAGAAGCAAAGAGAGTTATGATAGCTTCTTTGCAAAAAAAGAAGAATTCTTTTGTACCTATAGAAAGAATGCAGCCTCCTCAAGTTCATATTATTAATACCAGAGCTATTAAACTTAAATTGATCCTTAAATATTTCTTTTGTGGTTTAATTTTAGGTATAGCCGCGGTTATAATAGTAGATTTTTATCAGAAAAACCGAGATGCGATATTAGGGCAAGACCAAGAATGAATTTTAAATTTAGATTATTTATCGAGATACTTTGTTTAATGACATTAGCTTTATATCTTGATAGTACTATCTGGTTTCGTTTAAAAAAAGCTGATTTTTATCAAAAGAGGCAAGAATACTCAAGAGCGATAGAGATTTACAAAAAAATTTTGCGTAAAGATAGCTTAGCAAAAAAAATAAATGTTAAAACTCTTTTCAAAATTAACTTCTCTTTAGGTTACTTATATGCCAGCCTGGATTTAGATAATTTAAGCATCAAGCATTATGCTAAAGGGGCTATGAGGTTTTTACCTAACAATATCGACAGATATTACTGCCATAACGATTTGGATAAGAATAAACTATTGGCCATTGGGCTCATAGAAGCCGGTTGCTTTAAGGAAGCTAAGAGAGAATTTGAAAAGTTAGGGCAGTTATATCCGGATTTTAAAATAGCTCAAAATTATATTAATCTTATTAGGAATTTAGAAAAAAATAATATTATTGCTACTGACGATAACTTTCTTTTTCTGATAGGCGATTATTATATTAAAAGCGGCCTTTTCCAAGAAGCCAGAGATTTTTTTACCAAAAGAATTATTGATTACGGTATAAGTTATCTTAGAGTTTTAACCTATTTAAATACTAATTATTCTCAAAATAAAGATATTGTAAAAAGAGTCTGGGGAGGAAATATTTATATCAGCTTAGAGGACTTTGAAGATTTATATCCTAAATTTATTCCTTGGTTAGCTGACAACAAAGAAAAATTAAAAAGGCACCTAATTACTAATGAGACTGCTTATCAGGGAAGCTACTCAGAGTTATTAGATTTAACTTCTTCTTCGGAGGGAGCTAACTATTGGGTGAGGCCTATTATGATTAAGTTTGACAAGAGTGATTTTAAGCTGGGAATACGTATTTTTAAAAAAGGCCCTTCTAATGTTAAATCTACTTTACGTTTAGGGTTGGTTTATCCGAAAGAAGATAAGAGCGGAATTTACCCTACTGCTAAGATAAAAGATAGAGGTGATGGTTGGCAGGAGTATGCCATAGAAAATATTTATGAAAATTTAAAAATAAGGGATGCAAAGATATTTGGTTGGAATACCGAAGGTTTTTATATCGATAAAATTATTTGGGATACTCAAGGAGCCGGTGGCACCATTTATCTTGATAGCTTAGAGTTATTCATACACAGTTGATAGCAAAGGAAAATTTATGAGCAGTGAAAAAAACTTTAAATTCGCACTTTCTACTAATTTAGTATTTGGCTTAAATTCTAGTGAACAATTAGGGTCCCAGATAAAAAATTTAGGCTATTTTAATATCGGTATTATTCTTGATCAAGGTGTTTTTAATCATCCTCAAAGTATAAAAGCGTTTAAAAGTATCGAAGAGGCTGGAATATCTTTTAAGATGCATAAAAATGAATCGGTAGAGCCCACCTACGATTACTTAGAACAATTTAGAAAACAATTTACTCTTAATAATTATGATTGTTTAGTCGGTATCGGAGGCGGTAGTACCCTTGATTTAGCCAAAGGTTTAGCCATTCTTCTTACTAACGAGGGAAAAGCCCTTTCTTACCGGGGATTTCCACAATTAAAAAATAAGCCTTTAGCAGTAGTTGCTTTGCCGACTACTGCTGGTACCGGGAGCGAAGCTACTTATAATGCGGTGTTTACCGACAGCCAAGAGAAGAAGAAATTAGGCATCAATTATATTCATAATTTTCCGGTTTGTGCCATAATCGACCCTTTATTTACCGTTGACTGCCCAAAATCAGTTACGGTTTCATCCGGTTGCGATGCTTTAGTACATACTCTGGAAAGTTATGTGCATAAGAATCACACTTCTATTTCAAGAATATATTCTAAAGAAGCTTTCCGTTTACTTTATCGAGGCCTTAGTGAAGTTTTAGATAAGCCGAAAGAAGCAACAATTAGAGTTGATTTAGCTTTAGGAGCATATCTTGCCGGAATAGCTTTAATGAACTCTGGCTCTGGACCGTCAGGTGCTTTTTCTTATCCTTTGGGAGCAGTATATCATGTACCGCATGGCTATGCCGGAGGAGTATTTATTGCTCATATTACTAAGATTAATGTAGAAAAGGGCTATAAAGATTATGACCAGCTTTATGATTTAATCGAAGGAGTAGATAAAAATATCAGCTCCAGTGAAAAAAACATCAATTTTGCCAAAAAAATCCAAGAACTAATGGATAAACTAGAAGTGCCAAGAAGCTTAAGTAATTACAATCTTAATCCTAAGGACATTGATTTCATGATTGCTCAATATGAAGTTTTGAAAGCGGCTATAGATCAAAACCCTATTGAGATAAGTAAAGATGATGTAACTAAGATGATGGAGGGGCTTAAATAAAGAGCTTAAAAGGATATGCCGGGATTTGAATTAATCGGAGAAGAAGAAAAACAAGCAGTAGCAGAAGTTTTCGATAAAGGAGGCGTATTATATCGTTACGGCTTAAATGCCAAAAGGCAAAATATATTTCGAGTAGATGAATTTGAGAAAAAAATTGCCCAAAAAGTAGGCTCTAAATACGCCTTATATGTTTGTAATGGGACAGCAGCTTTAAAATTAGCCTTAATTGCTTTAGGGGTCAAATCCGGCGATGAAGTTATTACCCAGAGTTTTACTTTTATTGCTACTGTTGAAGCTATCTTAGAGTTAGGAGCAATACCGGTAATAACCGAAGTGGATAAGTCATTAAACATGGACCCTTTAGATTTAGAGAAAAAAATAACCGCTAAAACTAAAGTTATTATCCCGGTACATATGGCCGGAGTAGCGGCAAAAATGAAAGAAATTTTAGCTATTGCCAAAAAGCATAAAATATCTGTCTTAGAAGATAGTGCCCAAGCTTTAGGTGCTACCTACCAAGGGAAATTTTTAGGGACTATTGCCCAGGCCGGAATTTATAGCTTAGATATTGGTAAAGTTATTACTACCGGTGAAGGCGGAATTTTAGTAACCGATGATGAAAAGATATACCTAAAAGCGCGGGAGTATTCTGATCATGGCCATGAGTGTAATCCTAATTTACCGCGGGGAGAAGATACTCGTTCTATCTGGGGCTTTAATTATAAAGTTACCGAACTACAAGGTGCGGTCGGTTTAGCACAATTAAAAAAGTTAGATTTTATCCTAAAGAAACAAAAAGACAATAAAAGACAAATTAAAGAGGAAATTAGTAATATCAGTTCTATTGAATTCAGAGAAATTCCTAACCCTGACGGCGATGCCGCTGACACCTTAATTTTCTTTATTGATTCTAAAGAAAGAGCCAAGTCTTTTGCCAAAAAATTAGCCGAAAGAGGAATCGGGACTAAAAATTTACCCGACGCTATTAATTGGCACTTTGCTGGAACTTGGGGACATATCTTTTATATTTGTCCTAAATATAAAGGTAAAGACTTAGAAAAGGTTTGGAATCAATCCACTAATTATTTAAGAAGAGCAGTAGCTTTACCGATAATGGTGAATATGAGTCAAGAACAGATAAAAAAAATTATACAAGCGGTTAAAGAAATTTTCCAAGAAGTGTAAATATGAAAAAAATTCCATTTTTAGGAATTATTCCGGCTCGGGGAGGAAGTAAGGGAATACCCCGCAAAAATATAAAGATAATTGCCGGTAAACCTTTGATTGCTTGGACAATTGAGGCCGCACAAAAATCTAAATTATTAGATAGGTTTATAGTTTCAACTGAAGACCCCCAAATAGCAGCAATTTCTAAAAGATATGGCGCCGAAGTAATCGAGAGGCCGAAAGAATTAGCTAGCGATGAAGCTACAACTTTATCGGTTTTACAGCAGGTTTTAACGGTTATAGAGGCAAAGGCGATAGTACTTTTACAGCCGACCTCACCGGTGCGTAATAAAAGCTTAATAGATACTTGCATAAAAAAGTTTAAAGAAACCCAGGCTGATAACCTTGCTACTGGATTTATCTGTAAATTTAAAGAATACGGAACCTATAGCCAGAGGAGACAAGACTTAAAAGGTTTCTTTTATGATGATGGTAATGTCTATGTGGTAAAAGCAGATTTGATAAAGAAAGGAAAACTTATCGGCAAAAATACCCAGAGAATAGAAACTACCAGAGAAGAAAATATCGAAATTGACGATGAGTTTGATTTTTGGTTAGCCGAGCAGATTTTACTTAAAAATAAAGGTAAATAATGAAATATACCTATTTTAATATTTCGGGCCATAAAGTCGGCCAAAATCAACCGGTATTTATAATTGCCGAAGCCGGAGTTAATCATAACGGCAGTTTAGAATTAGCCAAAAAAATGGTTGATACCGCAAAATTAATAGGTGCCGATGCTATAAAATTTCAAACTTTTAAAGCCGAAAACCTTGCTACTAAAGATGCACCTAAAGCTTATTATCAGAAAAAAACCGCTTTGGGGAAAACTCAATTAGAAATGCTTAAAAGTTTAGAACTTTCGGAAAAAGATTTTGAGAAGTTATTTAATTATTGCCGTAAAAAAAGAATAATATTTTTATCTACCCCTTTTGATTCGCAAAGTGCAGAGTTTTTATATAGCTTAGGCGTCAGCGCTTTTAAAATAAGCTCTGCTGATTTAACTAACATACCTTTAATTAAACAAATTGCCAAATATAAAAGGCCGCTAATTTTATCTACTGGCATGTCAGATTTAAAAGAAATTAAAGAAGCTTTAAATGCCGCATATTCTAGCAGCAATAAAAAAGTTATCTTACTTCATTGTACTTCTAATTATCCTGCCAATAACGAAGACGTAAATTTAAAAGCAATGCAGACTTTAAAAGAAAAGTTTTATTGTTTAACTGGCTATTCCGACCATACCTTAGGCATTCAAGCAGCAGCCGCAGCCGCAGCTATGGGAGCTTGTATTTTAGAGAAGCATTTTACCCTTAATAAAAATTTCATCGGCCCGGATCATCAAGCATCATTTATGCCTCAAGAGTTTGAAGAAATGGTTAAAATTATCCGCCAAGTCGAGAGAATCAGAGGAAGCGCGCTTAAGAAACCAGTAAGATCAGAGTTAGCGATAAAAAGAGTAGTCCGTAAAAGTATTGTAGCCAATCAGCCGATAGCTAAAGGTACAAAGATTAAGAAAGAGATGTTAGCTTTAAAAAGGCCGGAGATTGGGCTTAGGCCAAAATACTTAGAATATTTAGTAGGTAAAAGAGCAGCCCGCAACATAAATAAAGACCAGGCTTTAACTTGGAGTTTAGTAAAGTAATGAGAAAAATTTGCGTAATTACTGGAACAAGGGCGGAGTATGGCATTTTAGTACCGGTTTTAAGAAAAATAAAAGCCGATAGAAAATGCAAATTATATATTATTGCTACTGGTATGCACCTTATGAAAGAATTTGGCTATACCTATAAAGAGATTAAAAAGGATGGTTTTAGCATTTATGAAAAGATAGGTATTTCTTATAGACAAGATACGGGTCAAGCGATGGCAAAATCAGTCGGGAAAGCTATTGTGTATTTTTCAGATAGTTTTCGTAAATTAAAACCCGATATCGTTCTTATCCTAGGCGATCGCGGCGAGATGCTAGCAGCTGCTATTGCTGCTAATTATATAAATATTGCTGTTGCTCATATTCATGGCGGTGAAGTTTCCGGACATGTCGACGGAATTTTGAGGCATGCAATTACAAAACTAGCCCATATTCACTTTCCGGCATCACAAGATGCTTACAAAAGAATTCGTAAATTAGGAGAAGAAAAAAGAAGAATATTTGTAGTGGGAGCGCCGGCTTTAGACCGCATCTTAAAAGAATCCTTACCTTCAAAAGAACAACTATATTTAAAATATGGCTTAGTTAAAAATAGGCCTTTTATATTATTAGTACAACATCCGGTGTCTTTCGAAGCTGCTAAAGCTGCAGAACAAATGAGCATTACCTTATCAGCCTTGAAGCAATTTAAAATACCTACTATTTTAATCTATCCTAATGCTGATTCCGGAGCTAGAGAAATGATTAAAGTGATAAAAAACTTTAAAGAGCCATTCCTTAGATCTTTTAAGAGCGTTCCTCATCGGGATTATCTGGGGCTAATGAAATATGCTTCTTTATTAATAGGTAATTCTTCAAGCGGTATTATCGAGTCTCCTTCTTTTAAGTTAGCAGTATTAAATATAGGCTTACGTCAAGAGGGACGCCAAAGAGCTTGTAATGTTATCGATGTTCCTCATCAAAAAGAAGCTATTATTTCAGGAATAAAGAGAGCACTATATAGCCGGCAATATCTAGAAAAGCTAAAAAAATGCCGAAATCCCTATGGCGACGGAAATTCTAGTGAACGTATAATTAAAATTCTTAAATCTATAAAAATAGACCAGAAATTATTGCAAAAACAAATAACTTATTAGTATTTAGGAGTAATAATGAAAAATAAAATTGTGATATTTGGTGCCGGAGGTCATGGAAAGGTAGTTTTAGATATACTTCTTAAATCTAAATTAAAAGTTTTAGGTTTTCTTGACGATGATACTAAGAAAATTAACAAAAAGGTTTTAGGATTTAAGATTTTAGGCGATTGTTCTTACCTTATTAAAAACAAAACAGTTTCCGTAGCTTTAGGAATTGGAGGTAATGTTACTAGAGAAAAAATTTTTCAAAAAATTAAAAGTTTAGGCATCAAGATAGTTTCCGCTGTCCATCCCCAGGCAATTATAGCCAAAGGAGTAAAGATAGGCGAAGGTGTAGTGATAATGCCGGGTGTAATTATTGGCCCCAGTACAGTTTTAAAAGAAGGGGTAGTTATTAATACTTCGGCATCTGTCGATCATGATTGCTATTTAAATAGATTTTGCCAAATTTGGCCCGGAGCTCATTTAGCCGGTAGCGTCACTGTTGGTGAGTTTTCCTACGTCGGAACCGGAGCATCAGTTATTCAAAACATAAATATTGGTAAAAATGTCATGGTAGGGGCAGGAGCAGCTGTAATTCGCAATATTCCCGATTCTGTTACTTGTGTAGGAGTGCCGGCAAAAATTATCAAAAGATAATTAGTTATGCGAGATAGAAACCTTAAAAATGCCATAACATCCGAAAAAGCTTCTATTAAGGAAGCTATGCGGGTAATTGACCGTTCCGGTTTAAGAGTAGCTTATGTAGTCGATGAAAACGGTAGATTAGCCGGTGTAGTCAGCGATAGCGAAATAAGAAGGGCTATTATCAGCGGAAGAGATGTCAATTCCAGCGTAAAAAACATCGTTAATAATAAACCCGTTATCTTAAAAGAAAAAGATATAACTAATATTTACACTATTAGAAGAAAAATAAGAAATCTTTTGCAACGCATGCCTGATAGCCGCTTTATTCTTCTAGTTAACGATCGCGGTTTTCCCCAGAAATTACTATCTTGTTCGAAACTCTTAGGCCAAGACAGGTACTTTAGCGGTAATATTCATGAGAGTGGTAAAAAAATTCTAGTAGTAGGCGGTGCTGGCTATTTAGGTTCCATTTTGGTAAGAAAGCTTATTGCCGAGGGGTTCAAAGTCAAAGTGTTGGATATTTTAATGTACGGAATGCAATCTATAAAAGAGCTAATTGGCAATAAAAACTTTGAGTTAATAGAAGGAGATATGAGAAATATCTCTACTTTAGTTAGGGTTCTCAACGACGTCGATGCGGTAGTGAATTTGGCAGCAATAGTAGGAGATCCGGCTTGCAAGAATAAACCCGAAGCTGCCATAGAAACCAATTATCTTGCCAATAAAGCTTTGGCCGAAGCTTGCAAATATCATCAAATCAACCGTTTTATTTATTCTTCTTCCTGTAGCGTCTATGGTTTTATGGAAGATGATAGGTTGTTGGATGAGAAAGCCCCTTTAAATCCGATTTCTTTATATGCCAGATCTAAAGTCCAGTCTGAAGAAGGTATTTTAGCCTTGGAAGATGAAAATTTTTCTCCTATTATTTTACGTATGGCAACACTTTACGGCTATTCTCCGCGGATGCGTTTTGATTTAGTAGTCAATACTATGACTAAAACCGCTGTAGTAGACAAAAAGATATTCGTCCACGGTACAGGTATGCAGTGGCGCCCTTTTATCCACGTAGAAGATGCTGCTTATGCCTACCTTCAGTGTTTAAGAGCGCCGTTAAATAAAGTTAAAGGCGAAGTATTTAATGTCGGTGCCGATAATAATAATTATAAAATTATTGATATTGCAAAAATAGTAAATAAATGCGTTCCGGAAGCAGATTTTATTGTGGAAGATAAGATAAGCGATTTAAGAAATTATTTTGTTTCATTTTCTAAGCTTAAAAAACAACTCAAATATAAAGCTGTTCAAACTTTAGAAAATTCAATATTCAGGATTAAACAAGCTATCGAAGAAGGAGAAATAGAAGATGTTAATAACTCTAAATATTATAACGTGGAGTGTGCTCAATGAATAAGAAAACTGAATTACCGGCTATTTTAGGTGGCAAACCAAAATTTACCGAGAGAATGCCTATTACTAAACCTACTCTTCCTTCTTTAAAGAAGATTTTACCTTCCATATCGGCAGTCTTAGAAAGTGCAATGATAACTAACGCTACTTATGTTAAGCTCTTGGAAGAACAGCTTAGAGAGTATTTAGGCGTAAAGCATGCTATCGTTGTTAGCTCTTGTACCAGCGGGCTCATGCTGCTATTTAAGGCTTTAAAGTTAAAAGGCGAAGTTATTCTACCCAGTTTTACTTTCTCGGCCACCGGCCATGTAGTTTTATGGAATAATTTAAAGCCGGTTTTTGTAGATGTTAAAGCCGATACTTATAATATCGATCCTAAAGCTGTAAAGAAAGCTATTACTAAACGTACTTGTGCTATTTTAGGAGCGCATATCTTCGGTAACCCCGCTGATATCGAGAATTTAGAGCAGATAGCTAAAGATAAGAATATTAAGTTATTTTTTGATGCTGCTCACTGTTTCGGCTCCAATTATAAAGGATCTCCTATCGGCCGGTTTGGTGATGCCGAAGCCTTTAGTATGAGTCCTACTAAATTGCTTACCAGTGCCGAGGGAGGGTTAGTTACTACTGATAACGATGAGTTAGCTTATCAGATAAAAATTGGCAGAAGCTACGCTGACCCGGGAAATTACGATACTCAATATGAAGGCCTAAATGCCCGAATGAGTGAATTCAATGCTATCTTAGGTTTAGAAAGTTTAAAAGTGCTTGGCGAAAACGTAGCTAACCGGAAAAAATTAGTAAGAGTTTATATCGATAAGCTAAAAGATATTCCGGGAATTTCTTTTCAGAAAATAGAAACCGGCGCTGCCAGTAGCAATAAAGATTTTTCAATTTTTATTGATAAGCTTAAATTCGGATTGAATCGCGACCAATTGGTAACAGCTTTAGATAAAGAAAATATTACTACTAAAAAGTATTTTTTCCCTCCTTTACATAAACAAAAAGCTTTTAGTAAGTACTTTCGTAAATTCGACGCCCAACTTCCCAATACCAATAATTTAGCCGATAACATTTTAAGCTTACCTTTATTTTCGCACATGGATATTGAAGATGCTTCTAAAGTTTCATACGCTATAAAAAATATTTATCATAATAGGGGAAATATCAAAGTTTTATGAAAGCAACCCGTATTATTGCACGTTTAGATATAAAAGGCCCTAATTTAGTTAAAGGGGTTCATTTAGAAGGATTACGCGTTTTGGGAGACCCTAAAATTTTTGCTAAAGAATATTACCAAGATTCGGTAGATGAGCTGATTTATATGGATACGGTGGCTAGCCTGTATGGCCGTAATAGCCTTATAGACTTTATCAATTATACGGCTCAATTCATTTTTGTACCTCTGATTGTGGGCGGCGGAATACGAAATTTAGAAGATATCAATAAATTATTAAGAGCCGGAGCCGATAAGGTCGCCATAAATACCGCCGCTATTAAGAATCCTCAGTTAATTAAAGAAGCTTCTAAAAAATACGGCTCTCAATGCATAGTAGTTTCCATAGAAGCTAAAAAGATCTCTAAAGATAATTATGAATGTTTTACCGATAATGGCCGGGAAAGGACCGGTATCGATGTTTTTTATTGGTGTAAAGCCGCAGAATATTTAGGAGCCGGAGAAATTCTTCTTACTTCGGTAGATCGCGAGGGAACCGGACAAGGCTATGATGTAGAACTCACTAAAAAGGTTTCTGAATCGGTTTGTATACCGGTCATTGCCAGCGGAGGATGTGGAAAACTTGAGCATTGTAAAGAAGTTATTTTAGAGGGTAAAGCCGATGCCGTAAGCGCGGCTTCTGTATTTCATTATAATAAGTTGGAATCGCTGATAAATAATTTGGCCACTAAAGAATATCAGGAAGGAAACCTTAATTATGTGCGTAGCTTTTATCAGGGAGAAGTATTGGGCAGAAAACACATCACTTCTTTAAGTATTAAGGAAGTAAAAGAATATTTAAAAAATATAAACATATTTTGTCGAGTATGAAAGTAGTTATCATCGATTACGGCTTAGGCAATATTTTTAGTATTCAGCGTGCTATCCTTAATCTTAACCAGCAGGTAGCTATTACCGATAACCATCAAGAGATACTCAATGCTGATAGAGTTATTCTTCCCGGAGTAGGTGCTTTTGGGGACGCTATGGCTAAATTAAAAGCAAAAGAATTAAACAAGGTTTTAATCGAATATAGTTATTCGGGAAAACCGATATTAGGGATTTGTTTAGGAGCACAGCTTCTGATGTCTGAAAGCGAAGAATTTGGTTTACATAAAGGCTTAGGGTTAATAGAGGGACAAGTGATGAAATTGCCAGAGTGGGGATTAGAAGGCAAAAAATACAAGGTCCCTCATGTAGGCTGGAACCAAACTTTTTCCCGTAATAACGCTAAAAGCCTTAATAGTTGGGAGAAAACAATTCTGTCTCAAAACTTAGGCGGAGATTTTTTTTATTTTGCACACTCCTACTATATCCTTCCTAAGGACCAAAGCTGTATTTTGGCTAATACCGAGTATGCCGAGATTTTATTTTGTTCCGTAGTCAACAAAGGAAATATCTACGGCTGCCAGTTTCACCCCGAGTTGAGCGGTGAAGGTGGCCAAAAAATTTACCGGCAATTTCTTTATAGTGAATCGTTAGTTAACATAAATAAGTAGAAGAAAGGAGATGCTATGTATGTACCGCGGCCAATAATGGATTCTCAACTACCAAAATTACCTCAGGAGGTAAAGTTTTGTAGAAAGTGTGTTATATCAAATCAGCGGCCGAGGATTACCTTTGATGATAAAGGCGTCTGTAGCGCTTGCAATTATACCGAGCTTAAAAAGAAGAATATCGATTGGAAAGCCCGAAAAGCAAAGTTTGAAAAATTGATGGATGAACACCGCAGCAAAGACGGTTCTTACGATATTATAGTTCCTTGTAGCGGCGGAAAAGATTCTTCTACTATTGCTCACAAATTAAAACATGAGTATGGTATGCATCCTTTATGCGTTACTTTTTCGCCTCCGGTATACAGCGAAATCGGTTGGCATAATTTACGTCGGTTTATCGATGCCGGATTCGACCATTACCTAGTTTCACCCGGAGGAAAACTCAACCGGGCACTTACTAAACTCTGTTTTATTCTTTTAGGCGACCATAATGAAATTTTTGACCATGGACAAATGGGAGCACCTTTTAAGGTAGCGGTGCATCATAATGTTAAGCTTGTTATGTACGGAGAAAATGCCGAAGCCGAATACGGTGGAATGTGGAAGGATGTCGATAAACCGGGAAGAGATTGGCATGATTTTCAAGAGGCCTATTACAGCGCTGCCATGGATGAATTATTGAGGATAGGGATAGAAGACGGTTATATTACCGAGGAAATTAAAGAAAAGACTTTGGATATCTATAGCTTACCGCCTTTGGAAGATTTAAAAAGAGTAGGAGTCCAGATGCATTGGTATGGATACTATCATGATTGGATTCCGCAGGAACACTACTATTATGTTACTGAACATACCGGGTTTCAGGCTAACCCCGAAGGAAGGACGACCGGAACTTACTCTAAATACGCCCAATTAGACGATGCCACCGATGCTTTTCTTTATTATATGATGTATATCAAGTTCGGTATCGGTCGAACTACTTCTGATGCTGCCCATGAGGTTAGGGATGGCCATATTACTAGAGAAGAAGCAATAGCTTTAGTCAAAAGATACGACGGCGAATTTCCTCAGAAAGAATTTGCTACTTTCCTTGATTATGTTGATTTAACCGAAGGAGAATTTTGGCAGGTAGTAGACCGGTTTCGGCTTAACCATATCTGGAAGAAAGAAAACGGAAAATGGAAATTACGCAAAGCAGTTTATGATGAATAATTGTTATGGTTGATATTTTTTTCTTAGAGTTTAAAGAAGATATACCTTATTTTCTGAAAACACGCCAGCCGCAGGATATCGCTATAGCCTTAACCCCTGAAATTTGTGCCGAATTAGAGTCAAAGAATATTTCTTATAATACTTTGTCGGGAAATTATTATAGTTACGAGGAATATCAAAGCATTTTTCCCGAATGTCAACAAAGATTAGATACTGTTGTTGCTACTTTACACAGAAAGTTTTTAGCTTTTGATGATGAGTATAAAAAGAGCGGCATTAACTTTTTTGAGATGCTTGGATATTTCTTTAAGTTTTTATTAGATAGCTTAATGAGCCAAGTTTTTGAGTTAGACCAGCTTTTTTCTAAAATTAAAGTAGAAAAAGTAAAATTAATTACAAGAAAAGAACCTTTTTCTTACCAAGGATATTTATTTTCCGAAGATAGTTCTAACTATACTCAATTAATATATCTTATGCAGGATAAATATCATTATGAAATTGAGGCAATAGCAGCAAATGAGCAAGAAAGACCGGCCCAGCCAGCCTATAATCACTTAAGAGGTTTGGATATTTACCGACAACTTAAAAGGTCTATCAAGAATATTTTTATTTTTAAAACCTATTTTTTAAAGAGTCCAATTAAAAAAGGCAATATTTTATCAGTTGATTGCGATGAATTACTACATATAGAGCAAGACTTAACAAAGTTAGGCTGGTCCATACACCAGCTTCCTAAACAAATATTAGGCCAACAGATAAGTAGAAAAAAAGAAAGTAACTTTTTAGCAGGTGAATTAGATAAAGATGAATCTTTAGGGAATTTATTTAAATTTCGGGAAGTTAATTTTTGGGAAGTAATTAAACCCAGACTTATTTTTTTCTCTAATAATTTGGAATATTTGTACAATAGCTATAAAGCTTTATCTAATTATATAGGCAAGCATAATTTTGATATCATTTTTTTTATTACCCACAGTTGTTTTAAACCCGAAAACGTAATTTTACCTTTTATCTGTAAAAAACAAAAAATTCCTTATATCTGTTGGATGCATGGAGGCTACGGCGCTAATTATTCTGCTGCCGGTTACGATATTACCGATTATGCTTTCGGCCAGCATTACTTTGTTTACGGCCAAAAAGTTAAGGAATTAATAGATAACTATTATAGCAAATATAATTTAACTACCCACATAGCTGGCTCGCCAAAAATTTTAAAAACATACAAAGATTACACTCCCCCTAAAAATAAAAAGAAGGTTATTATTTTTCCTTTAGGACCTTGGCATAAAAACGACCAGTATATAGTTAAAGGTAATCCTTATATTCGTTTTTCTTACTGGGAGCCTCTTAAAGCCATTACTGAGTTATTAGCACAATACCAGCATAAGTATAGAATTATTATTCGTTCACATAATATATCTTCGCAGATAAATACCGTTAAAAAACTTTTAGAACGTTATCAGGCTAAGAATATAGAAATTATTACTACAGCCCAAACTGTTTTTAAGAACATGGTAAGTATTTCTGATTTATTTATCTATACTTGGGTATCTACTACTTTTTGGGAGTCTTGTTTCTCACATGCCGATATTTTTTTAATGGATAATAGTGACCTTACCGAAGATGCTAAAAATATTATTCCTAATCGTACTTTTTGGTATGACAATTTGGAAGAATTTAACAGAAACTTACGGCAGTATTTAGATCGCGGAGTATTTTATCAGAAAAACAAAGACCAATCATTTCTTAAGGAGTATATGGATTACGACAGAAAAAAGAATATAGCTGAGCATATTTCGCAACTTATGGGAGAAATAGCCTCATATAATTGATATGGGAATAGTGATAAAAAATTTAAAAGAGTTATCGCATAGTGAATGGCTAGATTTTTGTAAAGGCAATCCAAATTGCTGGTTACACCATAAAAGTATGATTTTTTTACCATCAGAACAATCCTTATCGTTTGCTTTAACAGATGACAACCGAATTATCGCCATCTGTCCTTTAGTTATAGAAGAAAAAATAATCGATAGAAATACTTTTTATATTGGTTCTCTTTTTGGTTTATCTTTACCTTCTGCTGTTATTTCCGATAAAGTTAGTTCAGAATCCCAGATAAAAAAAATAAATAACATTATTTGTCAGCACATTAATTCTTTAGCTGATAGACATAAAATAGCAAAAATTACCTTTAATTTTTCTTCATTCCTATATAGCGGAGTTAACTCTGAATTTTTACGTAAAGAGTTAATACGTTATGGTTTTTTGGATAATTCTCTTTTAATATTACTGTTAGATTTAAAGCTTAGCGAAGAAGAACATTGGAAGAATTTATCAAAAGGCCATCGATCGATATTAAAGAAATTTAAAGATTCTACTACTTGCGAATACCTCAACTATAAAAATAACCCTTTAAATTTTGAGCAATTTTCTGCAATGATGCTGAAAATCGAAAAGTTTCAGCCTAACCATTTGCATTATCTGCATGAGTTATTTAAAGAAGGAAACCTAGAGATTAGTAATCTAGTATTCAAACAGAACATCGTTGGTTCAGCGGTATTTTTAAAGTATGGCGCTACCGTCCAGTATCATGAGGCAGAAAGATTTACTAACGAAAATATTCCGGTGCACCATCTAATAGTATGGGATACGGTAAAAAAATACCAAAAGGAAAGGTATTTATTTATGGATTTAGGAGTTTTTTCCTATAATTCCTGCCTAAATTATACTGTTTCCGAGAAAAGCCGTTTAGTTGCTATTTTTAAGCGCGGTTTTGGAGCCAAGGTCTTACCTTTTATCATTGGTGAAAAATATTTTGATAGCGGTTACTTTGATTGGGAGTATCAACAGCGAATATCAGCCTATAAAAAAGAAATATGCTCAAAATAGATAAAGGCCCATTTCGAAATATAGAAAAAAAAGTATGCGGAATGTTCGAGAAAGAATTCGGGCTTTTTACTGCTAATGGTACTACTGCGATTTGGTTGGCCTTAACGGCTTTAGGTATAAAAAAGAAGAGAATTATTATACCGGCTAATATCTGTTTTGTAGTTGTTTGTGCCATTATTCTTAGCGATAACGAGCCTTGTTTTGTAGATATAGACGATAATTTCAGCATAGACCCTAAGCAATTAAAAGATATTGGCTCTAAAGAGGTGGCAGGAATAGTTTTTCCTCATATGTATGGGAATGTAGGTAGTATAGAAGAGGTCCTAGAAATCGCTAAAAGTAAAAAATGGATTGTGATAGAAGACGTAGCTCAGGCTTTGGGAGCCAAAAAAGGGAAAAAATATGCCGGTAGTTTTGCAGATTTTTCAATTACCAGTTTTGGTATGGGTAAAATTATTGATGTCAATACCGGCGGAATGTTAACTTTCAATTCAAAAAAGATTTATAAAAGTTCTTACGGTATTTATAAAAAATTACCAGTTTTAAATAGAGATAGATATGCTGCTTACTTACGTTTTAACGAAATATATAATCTTTTAATTGATTGTATCGAAAAGAAAGATCAACTTTATAGATTTGGCATGCCTTTATCTTTATCTTATAAAGATGCGAATATAAATCAAATAGGTTTGGATTTAAATTTTTTAGTACAGTTGGAGAAAGAAATTGCTGATTTAGACGAAGAATTAGCAATTAGGTCTGAAAATGCCGAAAGTTTTCAGTCTATTTTAAATCATAAAAATATTCGTATTCTTAAACATAGAGAAGGTTCTACTTATTGGCGCCAGAATATTCTGGTTAAAGAGAAAAGAGGCGAATTATTAAAATATTTAAAAGAAAATAAAGTAAAAGCCTCTAAATATTTCCCTTCCATCGACAGGTTATTTTATCCACGTCTTAATAAGAATTTCATTAGATCAGATACTATGGCTGCTCAAATAATTAATCTTTGGCCGAGCAGGCAAACCAAAAAAGACGATATTATAAGGATTAACAAGTTAATTAATAATTTCTATAAAAATAGTTAAATTAAGGAGGATGCCAGTGAACATTTTAAAAGATAAAGTAGTATTAATTACCGGCGGAACCGGTTCTTTCGGGCAGAAATTCACTAAGATAGTACTTGATGAATTTAAACCGGCTAAATTAATTATTTATAGCCGCGATGAACTTAAACAATACGAGATGCAGCAAAATTTCTCTTCTTATGCTAACATTAGATTTTTTATCGGCGATATTAGAGATAAAGAACGCCTTAAAATGGCTTTACGCGGAGTCGATTATATAGTGCATGCTGCGGCTTTAAAACAAGTCCCATTGATGGAATACAATCCAGTGGAAGCAATTAAAACTAATATTATAGGCGCAATGAACTTAATTGAAGCTTCCATTGAGGCCAAGGTGAAAAAAATTATAGCTTTAAGTACCGATAAAGCCTGTAATCCCGTAAATCTTTATGGGGCTACCAAATTATGTTCGGATAAACTATTTGTCGCCGGCAATTCTTATTCCGGTGAAGGAGGGACGAAATTCAGCGTAGTAAGATATGGCAATGTAGCCGGCAGCCGTGGCAGTGTAATACCTTTATTTTTAAAAAAGAAAAAAAATAAAGTTTTACCGGTTACTGATCCCCGGATGACGAGGTTTTGGATAACTTTAGAAGAAGCAGCCAGGTTTGTTTTGAAGAATTTTGAAAGGATGAAAGGCGGAGAGATATTTGTTCCTAAAATACCAAGCATAAAAATTATGGATTTAGCAAAAACTATTGGACCTGATTGTAAGTTGAAGATAGTAGGGATACGGCCGGGAGAAAAAATTCATGAAGTGATGATTTCCGAAGATGATAGCCGATATACCAAGGAGTTAGAAGATTGTTATGTAATACAGCCGGCTTTTCACTGGTGGGATGAAGTTAACCATAGCCAAGGCAAAAATGTTTCCGAAGGTTTCCGTTACTCCAGTGATAGCAATAAAAAATGGCTTAAAGCCACTCAATTAAAGGAAATTATAAAGGCATATGAAAAAGATTCCTTACGCCCGACAGTTAATTGATAAAAACGACATAAAAGCTGTCTGTGGCGTTCTTGGCGCGGATTATTTAACCCAAGGACCTAAAGTTTCAGAGTTTGAAAGCATTATTGCTTCCTATTGTCAGACAAAGTATGCGGTAGCAGTAAGTAGTGGGACTGCGGCTTTACATCTTGCTTGTCTGGCAGCGGAATTAAAGAAAGATGATGAAGTTATTACTTCGCCAATTACTTTTGTAGCTTCGTCTAATGCTATCCTTTACACTGGGGCAAAACCAGTATTTGCCGATATCGATGAAAAAGATGTTTGTATCGATGTAGAACAAATAGCTAAAAAGATAAATTCTAAAACCCGGGCGATTATCCCGGTAGACTTTGCCGGACATCCTTGTGACTTAGAGAAAATCAAAGCTGTGGCTAAAAGAAATAAGTGTATTATCATTGAAGACGCCGCTCATGCTTTAGGAGCCAAATATAAAGGCAAGATTATAGGTTCGCAAAGATACAGCGATATGACAATTCTTAGTTTTCATGCCGTAAAGAATATCACTACCGGAGAAGGCGGAGCTATTTTGACCAATAATAAAAAAATATACGATAAATTGATTATGCTGCGTAGCCACGGGATAACCCGCGACCCTAAATTCTTAAAGAAAAGACATGCCAGCTGGTATTACGAAATGCAATATTTAGGTTTTAATTATCGGCTAACCGATGTTCAATGTGCTTTAGGCATAAGCCAGTTTACTAAATTAGATTACTTTCTGCAGCGCCGTAAAGAAATTGTCTCTAAATACAATGATTCCTTTAAAAATATCGATGAAATACTACCTTTACAAAATAAAGATTTTGCCGAATCAGCCAACCATTTGTACATATTAAGATTTAAGTTCAATAAATTTAAATGCCGTAAAGAAAAAATCTTTGAGGAGTATCATAAAAACGGAATTTTAGTAAATTTTCATTATATTCCGGTTTATCTACAGCCGTATTATCAAAAATTAGGATATAAAAGAGGAATTTGTCCTAAGGCAGAGCAATATTATCGCCAAGCTTTGACTTTACCTTTGTATCCAGCGATGTCAGATTCAGATGTTAAAAGAGTTATCAATATAACTAAAAAAATTATCAGGGAATTTAGAAGTTAATTTTTTTATGTTCAATCTTAAAAAATATCTTAATTTTTTCCAGAATATAAATAAAGATAGTCTAACCTGTCAGTTAGAAAAGAATCATATTTGGTCTTATCAACAAAGCTTTGAGTATTTAGAGTGGATTAATTCGGATTTAGTAAATATTGTCCTGGGATTTGTAACCGAAAGCCAGGTACTAAACAGCTATTTTATGAAAATTATGCAGAAAACTTTTTCTAGCCAGCGTTTCGAACTTTTTATTAAACGCTGGTTAGTAGAGTATTATTTAAAGCTATTTGAATTAATAGATGCTTACGCTCAAGATAAAGACGGTAAAAACTCTATTATTCTGGAAAGAAATCCTTTAAATGAATATGCGGTAAGTCAATACAGCAGGCGTTTTAAGAATCTACCTTATATTCTTTGGAAAAATAAAGAAAATAAGACTATAAATTTTCTCCGTATATTAACGAATATGGTTTTTATTTTTTATAAAACTTTAAAAAATGGTATTAAATTTACCAATCAAGTTACCGACTATCTGGTAATGCGTGAAGGCGTTTGGGGATTACGCGATACCGGAGGGCATTATTTTCACGATGATTTTTTTGTAGATGGTAAGAAAATTAAAAAAGAAGACCTTCTTTTATTTTCAAGAGGTATCCCGGTTGAAGAAGGAAGACTTAAGGCTTATTATCAAGCTAAAGATTCCGAATATGCCCATTTTATTTTAGGAAAATTATCCATAGGCTTAAGACAATTATTTCTTAGGATTATCCCTAAATATATTTTTTCCGCAAGTCGTGCTCTAATTAAAGAATTGAATTCAAAAAATTTCAGTTTATTCGATAGTACTTTTAAGCAATTTTATAATTTTGCCGTGCCTTACGAACAGGTGTTTTCGCACTACCGAGTAGTTTCGGAATTAGGTCATAACTATTTTTCCGCAAGCCATATACCCGAAAGTATTATTTGTCAAAATTACCAAACTAAATATTATCTGATGCATTGGTCGGATAATTCGATAGGTATCGATAAGTATTTATTATCGTTTTTAGGGTGTGATAAATTTTTATTGTGGGGGGAGGCTCATATTCAATCAGTAGAAGGTGATCCTGAAATTCTTCTAGCGATAGGGTATATCTTTAAGAAGTTTATCAATAATATCAAAACTACTAAAGAAAAAGTATTAAAACAAATGAAAATAAATCCTAAAGGAAAGATTATCAGTTTTTTTGATGAGTCTTTTGGCGGAGCAATTAAGATGACAGAGGAGCATTTTGTGGTTTTTTGGGAGACTATAGCCAAAGTTGCCTTAGAGAGACAAGACCACACTATTTTAATAAAACCAAAAGTTTTAAAACGCTACGAGAATCTTTCGGATAGCTTAAAGAAACGTTTTATGGCAGTTTTAAGCTTTCTTGAAAAAGCAGAAAATACTTATATTATTGATTCCGAAAAATGGTCTTTTATAGAAGTGATAGGCATGTCCGATATTGTGATTACTCAAGGCATGACCAGTTCGGCTACGATAGCAATTATTTGCGGTATTGAAGGTTTATATTTGGATCAGGCTCATTATAATCATCCTTTTTCTCGTTATGCTTTTAAGGAAAGAATTATCTTCGATGATCCGGAGAAGTTATTGAGGGCAATTTACCAAATTTTAGATAATGACGAAAAACCTTCTAAAACCATTCCCGAAGAATTATTACGTAAATTTGATACTTATCCTGATGATAGGGCAATAGCTATTTTACAAGATATTTTATCCGGCAAAGATAACCAGTATACGCTTAAAAAGCAGATAGGAATTATTATCCAGGCTCGAATGGGTTCCAGTCGCCTGCCAGGCAAAGTTATGATGGATATTATGGGTAAACCCATGCTCAAACATACTATTGAAAGATTAAAAAGGATAAAAACTCCCAATACTATTATCATTGCGACTACCTATAGCAAGAAAGATGACATAATAGCGAAATTAGCCTTGGAAGAAAAAATAAACTGTTTCAGAGGCGATGAAGAGGATGTGCTTATGCGGTATTACCAAGCTGCCAAAGAGTATAAAATAGATACTGTAGTAAGAATTACCGCTGATTGTCCTTTGATTGACCCAGGCTTAGTAGATGAAGTAATTGATTTTTATCTTAAAAATCAACCTCTAAATTATGCTTCTAATACCATAAAAAGAACTTACCCGCGGGGTTTTGATATTGAAATTTTTAGTTTTTCAGCTCTAGAAAAAGCTTTTAAAAATGCTACTAAGCCGTATCAACGCGAACATGTAACTCCGTTTATCTATGAAAACGAAAGATGTCTTAATTATAAATCCGATAAAGATTATTCAAAGTACCGGGTTACGGTTGATACTGCCGAAGATTTTAAGCTTATTGACCGAATATTCGATTTTTTTGGTAATAATGAATTTAGTTACCAGAAAGTAATAGATTTACTCAATAAAAATAAAGGTTTAGCAGGTATCAACAGAAATATTAAGCAAAAGGCATTTACCGAATGAAGGCGCTTTTGTTTACCGAAGGCGGAAGAAAATTTGGCTTTGGGCATTTAAGCCGATGCCTGGCTTTATATCAGGCATTTAGAGAAAGAAATATCAAGGTAAAAATTATTGTTGATGGTGATGCTACTGTCGATTGTTTTTTAAAGGGAATTAAGCATAAGAAAATTAGTTGGATAAAAAATCAGAAAAATACAATTAACCAGCTTAAAAATATAGATATAGTAGCAATTGATTCTTATACAGCACCTTTAGACTTATATGAGAAAATATCAAAATTAGTTAAAATTGCTGTTTATATTGATGATTATAAAAGATTAAATTACCCTAAAGGCATAGTAGTAAACCCATCGATTTATGGAGATAAATTACATTATCCTAAAAGAGAAGGTATATCTTATCTTTTAGGCAGTAATTATATAATTTTAAAGAAAGAGTTCTGGAAGGTTCCCAAAAAGAAGGTAAATAAAGAGATAAAAAAAGTTTTAATTACTTTAGGCGGAAAAAACGATTCTGATTTTATTAATAAGTTAATCAATTTTCTTAAAAAAAGGTTTAATTTTGCATTTACGGCGGTAGATACAGAAAATAATACTTTGAAAACGAAAGAGATGCTTAACTTAATGTTAAAAACCGATGTTTGTATTTCTGGTGGTGGCCAGACTACTTATGAATTAGCAAGAGTAGGAGTTCCGACAATAGGTGTCTGCCTTGCCGATAATCAGCGAGGGAATTTAAATGGCTTAAAAAGAAAGGGATTCTTAAGATACGCCGGAAATTATAGAGAAAAAAAATTATTCGGTAATATTGCAATCGCACTAAAATTTTTTCAGCCACAGGCAGTAAGAGATAAGAAAAGTATTATCGGAAAGAATTTAATTGATGCTAAAGGGGCGAAGAGAATAGCCCAAAAAACATTGATAACAACTGTTAATGATAACCAGGATTTCTACTTAAGAAGAGCTAACAAAAACGACTGTCGGGACCTCTGGCTTTGGAGAAATAATTCTAAGGTAAGAAAATACTCTTTTAATCAGAAGGCGGTTAGTTATAAGGACCATAGGTTTTGGTTCGGCGTAAAGCTTAAAGATAAAACGACAAAAATATATATAGCGGAAAGTAAGAAAAAAGGAAAAATCGTCCAGGTAAGGTTTGAGATTAATTTAGCCAAACAAGCCTATATTAATAGCAATTTAAATCCTAAATTTTTCAATAAAGGATTAGGTAGTCAAGTTATAAAATCAGC
>JAGOLA010000090.1 GCA_017994375.1 Candidatus Omnitrophota bacterium
CCTATATACGTCTTGCTCAAGTATATAGAGCATTAAATAATAAAGGTAAATACGATTTTTATCTTAAAAGAGCGGTTGATTTAGACTCGGATAATGAGCTAGTAAAGGATGAATTGAGCAAAGAATGTAAGTTTAACTGTGAGACGGTAGATGATTAATTTATAATTTCTTTAGTGTAGTTAACAAGAAATGTTTTCGATTTCTTTTTTATATGGCAAGAATTTATCAAAAGCTGAGCTTTAAACATTAACCTATTGATTTCATCCTTAGCATAATTTAGTGCGCCTGATTCTTCTATTATTCTACGTATATTAGCTAAGTCTTTTCTACCAACCTTACTTTTATTAAAAATTCTTTCGACTATTTTTCTTTCATTTTTTTTTGAATTATTATAGGCATACCAGATAAGCAAGGTTTTCTTTGCTTCTTGGAGGTCAGAGAGGATAGACTTTCCAATCTTTTTTTCTTTTCCAAAAATACCTAAGATATCATCCTTTATTTGGAAAGCCCGACCTAAATAGATACCGAATTTATAAAGCTTATCAGTTTCGTTTTTATCTGCACCAGCAAGAATCGCTCCAGTTACCAAAGGCGCAGAAAAGGTATAGCGCGCAGTTTTATAATCATATATTCGATAAATATTTTCTTTAGTTATATTTTTTATGTGGCGTATTCCATCTGTAAGTTCGATAAATTCTCCTGAACCTGTATATATTGCTGCTTCAATAAAATTTTTCAAGGCTTTCTCTTTTCTGTTCATATTTTCTTTTATGGAAAGAAAAGCTTTTATGGCAATTGCATACATGACATCGCCGGTTATTATAGCGAGGTCGATTCCATCGAATTTAATTTTTTTATACTGAGCCAGATGATTATTTAGCATTTTATGCATCGATGCTTTACCGCGTCTTTTCTCGGATTTATCGATTATATCGTCATGAACTAGCATAAAATCGTGTAATAGCTCTATTGAAAGAGCAGTAGTATAGAGTTCGGCAGCCACCTTATTAGCAAAACCCAAGTATCCGGTTATAAAAAGAATTGGTCTTATACGTTTACCATCGCGTAAGATGAAATCTTTTATAGATTTAAACAAAAGAGGGGAGATTTTGTTTAACGAGTAGGTTTTGTCGATATTATTTATAAATTTTCTGAGCTTTTTATCAACTTTATTTTTTATTTTTTCATACATGGGTTTATGCTATCATATAAGCTAAAGCTAATCAAATAAAAAGTAGCATAAGTTTTAAGATGATTTTATCGAGAGCAAACAATTATATAAGAGCATTGCGTCTACCTTTTATTACCGCCAGTATTTTACCTTTTATTTTTGGGTCTTTATTAAGCCTTAATGGATTTTCCTGGTTAAATTTCTCTTTAGGGCTGGTATCCGTTATTTTTACCCATTTAGGGGCTAATCTTATCAATGATTATGCTGATTCCAAATCGAGGGCTGATTGGCAGGATAAAAGCTTTTATAAGTTCTTTGGCGGTTCAAAGTTAATTCAGGAAGGTATTTTTTCAGAAAAATTCTATCTTTTAGCCGGTCTTTTATGCTTTAGTATAGCCATAGTGTGTATATTAATATTAGCTTTTTTATTTAGTAGTTTGCTGATATTAGGTTTTTATTTTTTAATTTTATTTTTAGGTTTTTCCTACTCTCATAAGCCACTGCAGTTATCTTATAATATGTTGGGTGAGATGACTATTTTTATACTTTTTGGCCCAGCTTTAGTTATGGGCGGTTATTTTATTCAAACCCAAATCTTTCCTGCTTTAAAGAGTTTTTTATTATCTTTACCTTTTGGTTTTTTTACAGCAGCTATACTTTTTGCCAATGAGGTTCCGGATTATCTAGATGACCTTAGGGTTAAGAAAAAAACTTTGGTTAATCTAACTGGCTGGAAAGAATCTTTTATATTTTATCTTATTTTAATGGGCTTAGGGCTTGTTTTTATCTTTTTAGGCATTATTCTAGGATATTTGAATCTTTTAGCTTTTTGTAGTTTACTTTTATCAATCCCGATCATTAAAGCTGCCAAGATACTACAAATCTATTATAGCGATAAGGCAAAGCTGATAGAATCTTCGAAAATAACCATTGGAATTCATACCGTAGTTAGCATACTTTTAATATTAAGTTTAGTTTTATGAGCAGGATAGTTATTATTGGAGGAGGATTTTCTGGTTTATCGGCATTAAAGGTCTTTTTACGAACCAAATCCAATAACGAGTTTATACTTATTGATAGAAAAAAAACTTTTGACTTTTTGCCTGCTCTTCCTGATATAATCGGCGAAAGATTTAAACCCGAATCTTTAAACATTAGTCTTTATGATTTTTGTAGGAAGAATAAGATACAGTTTATAAATAAAGAAGTAGAAGACGTTGATTTTAAAAGCAAGAACTTAAATTGCGGTTCCCAGATTTTATCTTACGATTATCTTTTGCTTTCCAGCGGCACTCAAGCCAATTTTTATGGTAACGAAGTAATAAGAAAAAATTCTTACCAGTTAGATTCGGTAGATAACGCCAAGAATATCCTAGAGGCCGTTAATAGTAATATTTATTCTACATATATAATTGTTGGCGGTGGATATACTGGTGTAGAAGTAGCTACGAATCTAAAGAGATATTCTTTGCGCCATAAAAAAGAGATAAGAGTTATTATAATTGAGAAAACTCATCGGCTGCTTGTTTCTTTGCCGGATTGGGTTGTAGGCTATGTCCAAAAGAATATACTTAATTTAGGAATAGAAGTATTTTTAGACAACTCAGTAGCTGAAGTTGCTAAGAGCAGTGTAAGTTTATCTAGCGGACAGAGATTTGAATCAACTTTGTTAATTTGGACAGCTGGGGTCAAAACCAGCGATTACATATTTAAAATCGATAGTGAAAAAACTTCGCAGGGAAGATTAAAAGTCGATGAATATTTACGAATAAACCGAGAGTGTTTTGTTGCTGGTGATGCGGCGGCTTTTTTCAAAAATGATATTCCGATACGTATGGCAGTCCAATTTTCTCTAGCAGAAGGTAGATTAGCTGCTCATAATATATTGAACACTATTAATCAAAAGAAATTAATACCTTATCAGCCTAAAGATTTAGGTTATATTATACCCATGGCGAATAATAAATCCTGCGGATTAATTTTAGGGGTTAGGGTTAAAGGATTTTTAGCCAGTTTTTTTCACTACTTTATGTGTGTGTACCGTAGTCAGGGGTTAAAAAATAGATGGAGTTTAATTATTAACCTATTTAAAGGGGGTGTCTCGTGAAAAACTATGCTGTTGTGCCGTTACGTTTAGCTTTGGGAATTATTTTTATCTACCATGGACTTCAGAAAGCCTTTGGCTTTTTTGGAGGGCCAGGCATCGAGGGTTTTGCAGGCATGCTAACTCATATCAATATTCCTTACCCACAGATATTAGCTATAATTGTTGCTAGCATTGAATTAATTGGAGGAATCTTTCTTTTTCTCGGAACTTTAGTGCGTTTGTCGGCTACCTCGATACTTATGGTAATGTTGGTTGCTTTGGCAAAAATCCATTTTGCTAATGGTTTTTCTATTATGAAAGGCGGGTATGAATATATTCTACTTATTATCTTAACTTGCATAGCAGTTATTATTTCTGGACCGGGCAGCTTAAGTATTACTCGTAAAAATTCACTTTTTTATAAGTTATAATTGAAAATTCATAAAATTGGTCAGCTATAATTAATAATATCTTGACAGCCGCGTTTAGAGATGAGAACCTAAATATCAGATAAAATTCTGCCTATTAAGCAACGCTAGGCAAATTAAAAGGAGGATGGTATGGTAAGGAGCATAGGCGATTACATTAATGTCGTTGGCGAAGAAAAAATTTCAGAAATTTATAAAAAAGTAAATAAACTTTATGGTAAGCGTGTCGCTAATGTAAACGCCACTTTTTTAGGTGGTGGTGTAGCCGAAATATTGGGCCGGATGGTTCCGCTTATGAACGAAGTTGGATTAGATGCTGAATGGCGCACTATTCACGGTAGCCCGGCTTTTTTTGATGTAACTAAAAGTTTTCATAATGCCTTGCAGGGCGGGCCAATAGAGCTTAATGAATTAAAAAAGTCTCTTTATTTAGACATTAATCAGGAATACGCCAGTTTTACGCATTTAAACCATTATAATTGCCTGATTGTCCATGATCCTCAACCCCTTCCTTTAATAAAATTTTACCGTAAACAACAGCCTTGGATTTGGCGTTGCCATATCGATATAACTAATCCTAATCCCGAACTTTGGGATTTTGTTAAACAATTTATAATTAGGTATGACGTAATGATTGTCTCTAGCGAAAAATATAAAAAGCCTGATCTTCCAGTTCCACAGAGGATTATTTGTCCGGCTATTGATCCTTTATCTTTGAAAAATAGAGAGCTATCGGAAGAAGAGATCATGAAATATATTAAGGAATGTAATATTCCTACTGATAAACCAATAATAACTCAAGTTTCCCGAATGGATCCCTGGAAAGACCCAGAGGGAGTCTTAGAGGTATTCAAACTAGTCAAAGAGAAGGTTGATTGCCGTCTTCTATTTTGCTACAACCTTGCTACCGATGATCCGGAAGGTATAAAGATATTTGAAAGAGTGTTTAATAAAGCCAAGGAGTTTAAGGAAAAAGGCGAAGTATTATTTATTGTCGGCAATAACGAACTTTTAGTAAATGCTATCCAGCGTTTTTCGACTTTAATTATTCAAAAATCGGTTCGGGAGGGATTTGGCCTTACTGTTACCGAAGCTCTTTGGAAGGCGAAGCCGGTAGTAGCCGGTAATGTCGGAGGTATACCAAGCCAGATAATTGACGGTAAAACCGGATTTTTAGTAGATCCTTACGATTATAAAGCTTGTGCTGAGAAAATAATAAGGATATTAAAAGAGCCAAAACTAGGAGAAGAAATCGGCAAAAAAGCTAAAGAATTTGTTCGGGAAAAGTTTCTTACTACCAGATTGATTTCCGATTATTTAGACCTCTTAGGCGATCTTTTAAGATAAAATT
>JAGOLA010000010.1 GCA_017994375.1 Candidatus Omnitrophota bacterium
ACGCTATTGTGTAGACATTGCTACCCAAATACACGCCTGTATAAATGCTTTATATGCAATAGGTGAAAAAGTTCTGGCTAAACACATGGAGCATTGTGTGGTTGATGCTTTGAAAGGTAAATCGGAGTCGGATAAAATGAAGAAGATATCTGAGATAATGGATGTGATGAAAAGGTTAAGAAAGCTATGATTAAAAAATCATTTATTTTTATATTAATCATTATGTTTATATTAAGTTCTAGCAGTATATTCGCGGAACAACCTCTTTTTTTAGAAGCCTTAATTAAGGAGGTAAGGGAAAGCAACCTCGATATCCTGGCTGCTAAAAAACGTTGGGAAGCATCTTTGTTGAAGATTCCTCAGGCAAAATCTTTAGACAACCCCAATGTAGATTTTTCTTTCATGAAGATACAAAAAGGTACGATAAAGTTAGATAAAACTATGCCCGAAGATAGAGTGCTTTCTATATCCCAGATGTTTCCTCTGTTCGGGAAATTAACTTTAAAAGGTAAAATTGCTTTCATTGAGTCTCAGATATCAGCTAGCGAATATAAAGATAAAGAGCTAGAAGTTATTAATAAACTAAAAAATACTTATTATGACCTATTTATGAATTATAAGGTAATGGAATTAAACCAGGATAGCTTAAGACTTTTAGAAACAATAGCTAAAATTGCCGAAGCAAAATATACGGTGGGTAATGTAGGTCAAGAGGAGATTTCTAAGATGAATCTGGAGATTGCCAGATTAAGTAATAATATCATTAATTTGAAACAAGAAAGATCATCCAAAGAAACCCAAATAAATGCTTTGTTAAATAGGCCATTAGAATCGAAATTAACTACGCCAGAGTTAAAGGAAGATTTATCTTTTAACCAAGACGTAAGTCCTCTATATCAATTAGCGCTACAGAATCAACCGGAATTGCTAATTTTTTCTTATGTTATAGAGAAGAATAAGCATGCCAAATCTTTGGCGAAGAGAAATTTGTTACCGGATTTAATGACAGAAATAGGCTTAAGAGGTATTACTTCGGGCGGGATCGGGCCTTGGGATTTAATGCTAGCGTTTAGTGTACCTTTTTGGTTTTGGACAAAGCAGCGTTACGAGATAAAAGAAGCAATTGCTAATTTAGAAGAAGCCGAAATTGCCTATCAGGCAATAAAAAATGTAGTATTTTCAAAGATTAAAGATTTGCTCGTCCAGATAGACATTGCTAAAAATAAACTTAACCTCTACAAGCATAATTTGGTACCACTGTTAGAAAATTCTATTTCAGCTTCGCTTTCGGCTTATCGTTCCGGCAAAGGGGACTTAATGTTATTATTAGATACCGAAAGAATGTTAATAGAAACAAAGATAGATTATTATAACGTTTTGGTAGAGTATAACGCGAGACTTTCGGATTTAGAAAGATACATAGGAATTAGTTTAAGTGAGGTGAAATAATGAAAAATAAAAAAATTATAATTGTTTTATTAATCATAGCATTATTAATCGGAGCATATAATCTTTTAAGGCCGGTATTTATAAAGTCAAAAAAGGAACCGTCTTTAAAGAAAACCCAAGATGAATCTCCTGCCATAGAATATTGGACTTGCTCGATGCATCCGCAAGTAAAAAAGGACGGTCCGGGTAAATGCCCGATATGTGCAATGGAATTAATACCGGTCTATAAGCAAGATAAGGATAAGATAGCTATAGACGAGATGACTCGTGATAAACTAGGGTTAAAAAGCCAAACAGTGTCCTATAGGTCTTTGATAAAAACCTTAAGAATTCCCGGTCGAGTAAGCCATGACTATGAGCTTTACGTGCTTGAGCAGGAATATCTAAGCGTTCTTTCTGGTCTTGATGAGTTAGAAACTACCGTTAATCAAGAAGTTATAGATAGACAAAAGGCACTCTTAGATTCTGCTCGACTTAAGCTTAGGCTTTTAGGGTTTAATGAAGAAAAAATAAAAGAATTAGAGAAGACAAAGAAGCCGGACGAGAGCCTCATCTATCCTACCGGCAAAAAAGTATGGATTCACGCCGATATCTACGAACAGGATTTAAGTATAATTAAACCTACCCAGAAAGTAGACGCTAAAATAAAAGGTTATGAAGAGGAAATTTTTACTGGAGAAATTTATACCATTGAAGAAGTTTTGAATCCTCAAACTCGTTCTGCTAAAGCTAGGGTAATTATTGCCGACCCCAAGAACCTGCTCAAGCATGAAGTTTATGCCGAGCTTATCGTAGAAATAGATTTAGGTAAGCGCCTTGCGGCTCCCAAAACTAGTATTATCGACACCGGAACTCGTAAGGTTGCTTATTTAGATTTAGGACAAGGACGCTACCAATTAGTGCAAGTTAAAACCGGAATAGAAGCGCAGGATTATGTGGAAATATTAGAAGGCTTAAAGGAGAATGATTTAGTAGTTACCGATGGTAATTTCTTTTTAGATTCTCAAACTACTTTAGCCGGCGGGCAAGAGCTTCTTTATGGTGCCGGAGAAGAAATTAAAGAAAAAGCCAAAGAACCCCAACATATACACTAATGATAAACCGCTTGATTTCTTACTGTCTAAAAAATCGCTTTGTAGTAATTGTTTTTTTTCTGACCATTACCGGCTGGGGTATTTATCTATTAGGAAAAATTCCTGTAGATGCCATACCTGACATCGGAGAGAATCAGCAGATTATTTTTGTTGATTGGCCGGGAAGAGACGCCCAGACTATTGAAGACCAGATTACTTATCCTCTGACCATCCGCTTGTTTGGGTTGCCCGGACTTAAAACTATTCGGGCATCTAGCGCTTTTGGTTTTTCTATGGTTTATGTTATTTTCGAAGATTGGGTAGATTTTTACTGGGCACGTTCCCGGATTTTAGAAAAACTGCAGCAAGCTTCTCAATTTTTACCGCAGGGGGTAGTGCCGATATTAGGACCTGATGCTACCGGATTAGGGCAGGTCTTTTGGTATACCGTGGAAGGTAAAAACCACAATCCGGCTCAACTACGTAGTATTCAGGATTGGTATATACGCTATCAGTTAAGTTCGGTAGAAGGGGTTTCGGAAGTAGCCTCGGTAGGCGGATTTATCAAACAGTATCAGATAGATGTAGATCCCAATAAATTAGCAGTTTATTCTTTACGCTTAGGAGATATTTTTAATGCCGTGCGTAGTTCTAATATCGACGTAGGAGCAAAAGTTTTTGAACAAGGAGGAATGGAGTTTATTATTCGAGGTGTAGGCTTTATCAAAAAAATAGAGGATATAGAGAACATTGTAGTGGGGTTAGATAAAGGGACTCCGATATACCTAAAGAATATTGCAACCATTCAGCTAGGACCGGAATTTAGGAGGGGTGCTTTAGATAAAGGCGGCGAAGAAGCCGTGGGGGGAGTCATTATTGTACGTTATGGCGAAAATCCTTTAGAAGTAATCAAAAAGGTGAAGCAAAGGATTGAAGAGATAAAAATTGGTTTGCCTCAAGGTGTAAAAATAATTTCTTTCTATGACCGCACCGAACTTATTAAAAATACCATTAATACTTTAAGGGATACTCTAATTTTAGAAATTCTTATTACTATTTTTGTTATCTTTTTCTTTTTAAGGCATTTACGGTCTAGCCTTATTGTCTCTCTTACTTTGCCGCTAGCAGTGCTTATTTCCTTTATTATAATGTATTATCTTAAGGTAGACGCTAATATTATGTCGTTATCTGGTATTGCTATTGCCATTGGAGCATTAGTAGATATGGGTATAATTATGACGGAAAACGCCTATCGCCACTTATCTTTGGATAAAACCGGTCGAAGTCGCCGAGAAATAATTTTTGAGGCAGCTAGTGAGGTAGGTTCAGCAGTAATAACCGCTATTCTTACTACTGTGGTATCTTTTTATCCAGTTTTTTCCTTAACTTCGCAAGAAGGAAAACTCTTTAAGCCTTTAGCTTTTACTAAGACTTTTGCCCTTTTGGGTTCGGTATTCATCGCTCTTACCTTGGTGCCAGTACTTTGCTACTTCTTTTTAAAAGGTAAGCTTTTGCCTTTAGAAGAGAATCCTTTTAGTAAGAAATTAGTAGCAGTATACGAAAAAGTATTGCGCTGGGTGCTTAAAAATAGGGTTAAGTTTCTAAGTATTCCTTGCGCGGTACTTCTTCTATCATTTTTCTTAGGCTCTAAAATAGGTAAAGAATTTATGCCTCCTTTTGATGAAGGAACAATACTTTTTATGCCGGTAGTTAGTCCGGCAGTATCTCTTACCCAAGCAACGGAGATAATTAAGAAGCAGGATGCTATTATTAAAGAATTTCCTGAGGTAGAGAGCGTGGTAGGAAAATTAGGCCGGGCCGAAACTGCCACTGATCCGGCGCCTATAGAAATGTTTGAGATTATTATAAATTTAAAAGCAAAGAAGTATTGGAGAAAAGGCATAACCAAAGAGAAACTTATTCATGAAATGGATGCAGCTTTAAGATTTCCGGGGGTAGCTAATATCTGGACGCAACCTATAGTTAACCGTATCGATATGCTAGCGACCGGAATACGCACTCCAGTCGGAGTAAAGATATTTGGTTCGGATTTGAAGGAATTAGAGAGAATTGCCGAAGAAATAAAAGGGATCGTTCAAAAGGTAAGAGGCGCAGAAGATTTATATGCCGAAAAAATTACCGGTAAACCCTATTTGGAAATAATTCTTGAGCGGCGAGAAATCGCCCGTTACGGCCTTTCTGTAAAAGATGTACAGGATATTATTGAATTAGGTATCGGCGGTGAAAACTTAACCACTACTATTGAAGGAAGAGAACGCTATCCGGTGAGAGTCAGATTCTTAAGAGAATTAAGAGATTCTCCGCAAGCAATAGAGAGAATCCTTATTCCTACCGGAGCCGGACAATATATCCCTTTAGGTCAGATAGCTTCTATCCGTATGATAGAAGGCCCGGCAATGATTAATTCCGAAAATGGCATGTTACGTGCTTATGTCTTGATGAATGTAAGGGGCCGTGATATGGTAGGTTTTGTAGAGGAAGCCTCTAAACTAGTAGCTAAAGAAATGGCCGATAAACTTCCACAGGGTTACTCTATTCAGTGGTCAGGCCAATTTGAAAATCAGATTAGGGCGAAGAAAACCCTTTCAATATTAGTTCCTTTAAGTTTATTCATAAATTTTATGCTTCTTTTTATGAATTTTAAATCTTTTCCTAAAGTCTTTATGATTTTTACTGCTATCCCGGTAAGTTTAGCTGGAGGGATATTACTTTTGGCTCTATATGGATTTAATTTCTCGGTAGCTGTCTGGGTAGGTTTCATTGCTTTATTTGGTATTGCAGTAGATGACGGAGTATTGATTACTACTTATTTAGACCAGTTATTTGAGAAAAGGAAACCTAAGACAAAAGAGGAGGTAATAGAGCTGACAGTGGAAGCGGGTAAAGCGCGTATCCGGCCGGCATTTATGACTTCTATTACTACCATTATAGCGCTTTTACCGATATTTATTATTGGCGGTACCGGAAAAGAAATAATGCAGCCGATGGCTATTCCTACTTTTGGCGGAATGATTTTAGCGGCAATTACTTGGTTTATTGTGCCTTGTCTTTACTCTTGGCGGGAAGAAAAGCTTTTAAAAGTTTAATAAATAGAAACGACCCCAATATCTAAGAGGAGGTGAGATAGAGATGGATATTACCATTAAGTATATGTTACGTCCAGTAGCACATTGTAAAGAAGGTTGCTGTATCTAGTCCTGGGCATGACGTTAAACTGCCCGTTTTATATTAAACTTACTAAGAGGTGATGTCATGAACCAAGATAAAAAAGAAATTACAAAAGGTAAAGTTCTAGAATTAGATAATTTAATCCAATACCAAAAAGATTCAGTAGTAAGCCGGATGTTAATTCAAAAACAGACCGGTAATATGACCTTATTTGCTTTCGATAAAGATCAAGGCTTAAGCGAACACACTGCCCCTTTCGATGCTTTGGTTTATATTCTTGATGGCGAGGCCCAAGTAAATATATCCCAAGAAGTGTTTGTGCTAAAAAAGGGAGAAGCAATAATAATGCCAGCGAATAAACCACATTCTTTAAAAGCCGTAGAAAAATTTAAAATGGTTTTAGTAATGATTCGTTCTTAAATTTAATATTGTCTTAGCGATATGAAAAAAGACCATCAGGATTTAGATTTTACGATTTTTAATGAGCTAAAAAAAGATAAGGAATATGTGTCCGGAGAGAGATTAGCACAGAAATTAAAAATTAGCCGCCAAGCTTTATGGAAGCATATAAGTAAACTTATCAATAAAGGTTATGAAATTATAGCCGTACCTCATTTAGGATATAAACTTGTTTCTTCGCCTGATAAACTTTATCCTTGGGAAGTCCAATATAATTTAGATACTAAAATTTTAGGTAGAGAAATTTATTACACCGAAGTTACCGATTCAACTCAGGATATTGTCTGGGAACTCGGCACTAAAGGCGTTAAGGAAGGAGCAATAGTCTTTGCAGAAATCCAAAAAAAAGGTAAAGGAAGAGTAGGCAGAAAATGGGTTTCTCCGGCCGGAGGAGTATATTTTTCTTTACTTCTTAAACCGGACTTTCTTTCGCTTCAAGATATGCCCAAAATTACTCTCTTAGTAGTGCTAGGGTGCCTTTACGGAATAAAAAAAGCTACCGGAATAGAATGTGCCGTAAAGTGGCCAAATGATATCTATCTTCAAGGTAAAAAAATCGGCGGTATACTTTGCGAAACTAATGCCGAAGTCGATAAAATACACTTTATAGTGGTAGGCATAGGAATTAATGTTAACTCTAAAGACCTTCCATCCGAAGCAACCTCACTATTTCTTCAGTTAAAGAAAAAACTATCACGGGTTGAAATTGCTAAGAGCATCTTACAAGAGATAGAAGCCTGTTATTTACGGGCAAAACAAAAGGGTTTTCAAAATTTACTTAAAGAATGGGAGAGTTTTTGTTTTCTTTGGGGGAAAAGAGCTAAAGTAAAGGTTTTTAATCAGGAAATAGAGGGCGAAGCTTGCGGTATCGACGAGAAAGGGTACTTACTTTTGCGACGGGATAATGGCTTTGTGGAGAGAATATCGACCGGCGACGTAACTAGGCTGAATGTAAACTAAACTTATCTTACTTTTTGACCTTCCTTGTAATTGTAAACCTCAAATGTTATAATGGATGACAATAATAATCCATGTCTATGAGAATTTCTAATTACCAAGCTCTTCTTAAGTTACCATTGTTAGAATTAGTTAATTTAGCTAATAGAGAGAGAGCAAAATCTTTGGGCTCTAAACTGGAGCTATGCAGTATTATAAATGCCAAATCCGGTTTATGTCGGGAGGATTGTAAATTTTGCGCCCAATCCTTAAAGTATTCCGCTAAGATATCTACCTATAGTCTTTTAGAAAAAGATAAAATTTTAAAAGCTGCCCATAAAGCTAAAGAGATAGGAGCCCGACATTTTGGTATTGTTACCAGCGGTAACCGTTTAAATTCAAAAGAGTTAAAGATAATTGCCGAAGCAGTATTCGAAATAAGAAATAAAGTCAAAATTTTGGTTTGTGCTTCTTTGGGGGCATTAGATAGAGCTCAATTGAAAATGCTAAAAGAATCCGGCATAGTGCGTTATCACCATAATATCGAAACTTCCCCTAACTTTTATAAAAAAATTGTCTCTACTCATAGCTTTGAGGAGCGAATCAAGACTGTTAAAGCCGCCAAAGATGCTGGTTTGGAAGTTTGCAGCGGAGGAATAATCGGCATGGGTGAGGCTTGGCCTGATAGGTTAAGTATGGCCCTGATTTTAAAAGATCTTAAAGTAGATTCAATACCGCTAAATATTTTAGTACCGATAAAAGGCACTCCTTTAGAAAAAACTAGGCCCATAGCTGTCAGCGACGCTATCAGGGCAATAGCTATTTTCAGAATAATTCTAAAAGATAAGGTTATAAAAGTTGCTGCCGGAAGAGAAAGCGTACTCGGCGATTTTCAAAGTTTAGGGTTTATGGCTGGTGCTAACGGTATGCTTATCGGTGGCTATTTAACAGTCAAGGGAAGAAATATCAAAGAGGATTATAAACTTATCCGTCAGATAAAAGAGGTATGGAAAAAATAGAAGATTTTCTAGATAAAATTAAATCTCAAAATCTTTACCGCGAACTCCAACCTGCTAATCGAAAAAAAGATGGTTGTATTTATTTTAAAGATAAAGAGTATCTTGATTTCTCTTCCAATGATTATTTGGGTTTGTCAGACCATCCGTATCTTAAAAATGCTGCCCAAAGAGCAATCTTGCGCTTTGGTGCCGGAACAGCGGCATCAAGATTGTTAAGCGGCGATTTAGAAATTCACCATCATCTAGAAGAAAAGATAGCTCAATTTAAAGGAAAAGAAGCAGCCTTAATATTTAATTCCGGTTATCAGGCTAATATCGGCATAATAAGTGCTTTATGTCAGAAAGGTGACGTTATTTTTTCTGATAAGTTAAATCACGCCAGTATTATAGATGGTATGCTTTTATCTCAAGCAAAATTCTTTAGATTTTCTCATAACGATGTTAACCATTTAGCATATTTACTTAAAAAAGAACGCTTTAAGTTTAAAAATTCCCTGATAATCACCGAAACCGTATTTAGCATGGATGGAGATAAGCCTTCGTTAGCGGAATTAGTTAATTTAAAAGATAAATATAATTGCAGCTTATTAGTAGATGAAGCCCATGCAACCGGTATATTCGGCAAAAATGGTTCCGGAGTCGCAGAACAAGAAGGTTTGACCGAAAAAATAGATTTGATAATGGGCACTTTTAGCAAAGCTCTGGGAAGTTTCGGAGCTTATTTAGCTTGCTCGGCTAAGATTAAAGATTACCTTATAAATACTTGCCGTAGCTTTATCTATTCTACAGCCTTACCGCCGGCAGTTATAGCCGCTAATTTAGCCAGTCTAAAAGTAGTAAGAAAAGAACCTTTAAGGCGTAAAACTTTATTGGAAAATGCCGAATACTTACGTAAAAATCTGAAAAGCAAAAACTTTAAAGTTAAAGGAGAATCACAAATAATACCTCTTATCTTAGGAGACAGTAAAAAAGCATTGCAGATAAGCAAAGCTCTTTTTAAGCGGGGTTATTGGGTTAAAGCGATAAGGCCGCCTACAGTCCCTAAAAATGAAGCCCGGTTACGCTTCTCATTAACCTGTCACCACAACAAGAAAATTCTAGATAAACTTATTCAGGATTTATATGAAGTCATTAATTCTTGAAGGCGGAGCGCACTTTAAATATGTTTCTAAAAATAGTAAAAACCTTATAGTTTTAATTCCGGGTTGGGCCAGTGATGAGAGAATATTTAAACCTTTAAATATTAAATCCAACTATTTGCTTACCAGTAATTTTTCTCCTTTTAGATTTATTGAAAATCTCATAAAGTTAATAAATAAAAATAAGATAAAAAAGATTTCTCTTTTTGGTTGGTCAATGGGAGGGTTTTTAGCCGCTGACTTTGCTGCCAAACACAAAGATTTAGTAGAGCAATTGATATTAGTAAGCGTAAGAAGAAAATATCCTAAAGATAGCTTGGAGGCAATTAAAACTAAACTTAGAATAAATAAAAAGGCCTTTCTCTATAAGTTCTATAACCAGTGTTTTTATAGGCAAGAAGAAATGAAATGCTTTAACAAAGAGTTATTCAAAGATTATTGCAATACCTTTAGTTTAGATTACCTGATAGATACTTTAGATTTCTTAGGAAATAGCCAGATAGAAACTAGCCTTTTAAAAGAAATAAGAACAGTAAAAATAATACATGGTGAGTTTGATCGAATAGCTCCTATCAAAGAGGCAAAAGGTATTAAGGAAGAGTTAGCCAATGCTGAGTTTACTCTTTTAAAGAATACCGGGCATAACCCCTTCTTAAACAACGATTTAAGCAAATATATATGATAGATAAAACAGTTATAAGAAATAATTTTTCTAGGTTTGCTCATCTTTATGATAGTTATTCTAGTATCCAGAGGCTTTGCGCCGAGAGGCTTATTTCTATAAATAACGGAAAAGATTTTAAAAATATTTTAGATATCGGCTGCGGCACTGGCCATTATACCGTTTTATTGAGAAAGAGATTTCCTTTTTCATTGATAACAGCCGTAGATATCTCTAAAGAGATGATAAAAATAGCTCAAAATAAATTGACCCAGAAAGATACGGAGTTTATTATCGCTGACGCTGAAAATTTTGACTTCCAAAAAAGTTTCGATTTCATAAGTTCCAATGTTTCTCTACAATGGTTCGATAACTTAGAAGCGGCTCTAAGAAAATATCAAAGTTTTCTTAAACCTAAAGGTATAATCCAATTTTCTATCTTTGGGCCGCGTACTTTTTGGGAATTACAAGAGTCTTTGGAAGATTTTTTTAGCAAAAAGAATAAGATAAATTCCAGTGCTTTTTTAAACCAAGAGAAATTAGAAACAATCTTAAAAAATAATTTTAAAAAAATTAAGGTAGAAGAAGTTACTTACCAGGAAAGTTATTATTCCTTAGTCGGATTATTAGAGAAGATAAAATATACCGGAGCCAGAGGAAGAGGCATAGCCGATAATAACCTTTGGACGACTAAGACAGTAACTATGATTGAAGAAAGATATAAGGATAAATTTAGAGAAATTAAAGCCAGTTATCAGGTTTTTTTCTGCCGGGGGGTTAAATGAAGGCAATTTTTGTTACCGGAACCGATACCGCCATAGGTAAGACGCTAATAACCGGTTTATTAGCTAGATTTATTGCTTCTCAAGGGAAAAAAGTTATAACGCAGAAGTGGGTTCAGACCGGAGATGAGAGTTTTTCGGCTGATATTCTTTTGCATTTAAAGCTTATGGATAAAACTAAAAAAGATATCGATAGATATTTAAATTATGTTTCGCCATATGTTTTTAAATTTCCAGCTTCGGCTCACCTTGCTTCTTCGTTAGAAAAAAGAATTATCCAGCCGGCTAAAATTAAAAAGAGCTTTAAGATTTTAGCTAAAGATTTTGATTTTATAATAATCGAAGGAATCGGCGGAGTATTAGTCCCTTTTAATCGCCGGCGGTTGGTTATAGATATAGTAAAAGAATTAGATTTAACTGTATTAATTGTGGCCGGTAATAAATTAGGCGCTATTAACCATACCCTCTTGACGGTCGAGGCTTTAAAAAGAAGAGGTCTTAAGATATTAGGTGTAATATTTAATAATTGTTTGTCCAAGACCGATAAATTGATTCTGGAAGATAATTTAAGGATAGTCAGGGAGTTTTTGGAAGAAAAAGTACTTGGTAGTTTGCCTTTTAGCCGGAACAAGAGTTTTCTTTATCGTAAATTTATACCTATTGGGAAAAAAATCTTATCTTTGATGCAATAATATGAACTCTTGGCTTAGAAAAGATTCAAAGTACATCTGGCATCCCTATACTCAAATGAAGGATTGTAAAAAATATCCGCCAATTTTGATAGATAAAGCCAAAGGTATTAAACTTTATGATACTAAAGGGCATTTTTATTATGATACTATCTCTAGCTGGTGGTGTAATATCCATGGTCATAATCATCCCCAGATAAAAAGATCCATTAATAATCAACTTAATAAATTAGAGCATGTTTTATTCGCTGGTTTCACTCATAAACCAGCTATTACATTAGCAGAGGAGCTTGTTGCTATTACTCCTACTAATCTTAAGAAGGTATTTTTTTCTGACAATGGCTCAACTGCAGTAGAAGTAGCTTTAAAGATGTCTTTCCAATATTGGCAAAATAGCGGCAATAATAAAAAAATAAAGTTTTTATCTTTAGATTGCGCTTATCATGGCGATACTATCGGAGCCATGAGCGTTAGCGGCGTGGGATTATTTAATAAAGTTTTTTCACCCCTATTTTTCCCAAGTTTTAAAGCGCCTTCTCCTCATTGTTACCGTTGCCCTTTAGGCCAAGATAAATCTAGTTGTAATACAGAGTGCATAAAATTTTTAGAAGATATTCTAAAAAAAAGGCATAGTGAAATTGCAGCTATTATCTTAGAGCCTTTAGTTATGGCTGCCGGAGGAATGATTATTTATCCAGCGCAGTATCTTAAACTTGCCGCGGCCTTGGCAAAAAAATATAATGTACATTTAATTCTTGATGAAGTCGCTACTGGTTTTGGTAGAACCGGTAAAATGTTTGCTTGCGAGTATGCTAAGGTTAAGCCAGATTTTATCTGCCTTTCTAAAGGGATAACTTCCGGTTATCTGCCTTTAGGCGTAACTTTGACTGCCGATAATATCTATCAAGCCTTTTATGATGATTATTATAAGAAAAAAACTTTTTATCATGGCCATACTTACACTGCTAACCCGCTTTCTTGTGCAGCAGCAATAGCCAGTCTTAAGATTTTTAAGGAAGAAAAAACCTTAGAAAAAATTAAAGAATTAACTCCAGTATTTTATCAGGGACTTTCAAAATTCCGAGATTTACCTTTCGTGGGAGATGTAAGGCAAATTGGTTTAATCGGAGCTATAGAACTGGTAAAAAATAAAAAAACTAAAAAACCCTTTAGTTTTAAAGAAAGAATAGGATTAAAAATCTATAAAGAAGGGCTAAAAGAAGGCCTACTTTTACGGCCATTAGGGAATATTATCTATTTCTACCTGCCTTTATCTGTAAAGCAATTCGAGTTAAACCTGATTTTAGAAAAATCGCAGAGGGTGATTAAAAAAAGCTTGACTTAACTTTTAATTAAGATACAATTGATTTTGAATTTCAATATCAATAAATTATATGAAGGAAAAAGATATATTTATCAAGTTTCTTAAAGGTAAAAATTTAAAGCTAACCCGCCAGCGGGAACAGATATTACAGGCATTTTTAAAAACCGAAAAACACGTTAGTACCGAAGAACTCTATAAAATAATTAGTAAAAAATATCCTTCAATAGGGCAAGCTACAGTATTTCGAACTTTAAAGCTTCTACATGAAGTAGGAATTGCTAGAGAGGTTAGTCTAGGCGATAAAACTATCAGATTTGAACATAACTACGGCCATAGACATCATGGTCATCTTATTTGTACCGACTGTGGCAGATTAGTTGAAGCTATAGATGATAATATAGAGCAGTTTCAAGAGAAACTGTGCAAAAAATTTGGTTTTATAGCTAAAGACTATAAATTTGAAATATTAGGATTATGCAAGCATTGTAATAGAAAGTGAAAATAAAAAATATAATAATCAAAGTTAATAATGCTTAGGTTTAGTGTTAAATCAAGAAAATCACTATGAAACTAGCTAAAATCGCTATTGTCGGTCAGCCTAACGTAGGAAAATCTTCGATTTTTAATAATTTGAGCAGCCGTTATGCCACGGTATCTAATTATCCGGGGACTACCGTCGAGCTTTTCAAAGCCACAACTTATATAAAAGACAAAAAAATCCAGATAATAGATACTCCGGGAATGTACTCTTTTCTTCCTTTAAGCGAAGAAGAAAAAATTGCCCGCCTTATTTTGATTAAACATAGGCCCGATATAGTCATACATGTGGTATCCGCCAGCAATTTAGAAAGAATGCTTCCTTTAACTTTTCAACTAATAGAGGCTGGTCTTACGGTAATTTTAGTCTTAAATATTATGGATGAGGCTAAAAAAGAAGGTTTAGATATTGACGTTGAAAAGTTAGAAGAGATTTTAGGCATACCGGTGGTAGCAACAGTTTCAGTGAGGACCGAAGGGATAAAAACACTAAAAAAAAGAATATTACAGCTTTTAGAATCCCGAGAAAAATCTTCTTTATCTTTTAAGATTAAATATCCTGTAGTAGTAGAAAAAGCTTTAGAAACCATTATTTTATACCTGAAAAGCAATTATCTTTTATCTAAACGTTTGCTGGGTTTATTGTTGCTTCAAGGAGATGATGAAATCAGGGAACTAGTGAGAGAAAAAGAAGTTGATTTCGTAGAAATAGAAAGAATATGCCTACAGACTAAAGAAAAGATATCTCAACCTTTAGAGTATTTAGTTAATTTAACATTGCGTAATAAAACCGCAGAAATTACTAGGAAAGTTATGAAAGAAAGAGTAATTAAAAGCGCAAATATTGCGCGTTTTTTAGGAAACTTAACTCTAAAACCGTTAGTAGGAGTGCCTTTACTATTAGCTTTCTTATATTTTGGGATATATAAATTGGTAGGTGAATTTGGAGCCGGAACATTAGTAGATTTTTTGGAAAGTAAAGTATTCGAGGCTCATGTAAATCCTTTTTTTATCTCACTCTTTAAAAAATTAATGCCTTGGGAAATAATCAACTCTCTTTTTGTAGGTGAGTACGGAATAATCACTTTAGGGATACGTTATGCTGTAGCGATAATATTTCCCATTGTAGGAATATTCTTTTTTGTTTTTAGCTTTGCCGAAGATACCGGCTATTTGCCGCGGGTAGGAGCGATGCTGGACAGATTATTTAAAAAAATAGGCTTAAGCGGTAAAGCCGTAATCCCTATAATATTAGGTTTAGGTTGTGACACTATGGCCACTATGGTCACCAGGATTCTTCCTACCAAAAGAGAAAGGATAATCGCTACTTTACTTCTTTCTTTAAGTGTCCCTTGTTCTGCCCAATTAGGAGTTATAATGGCTGTTCTTTCTAGCCGGCGTTGGGCTTTACTTCTATGGTTTCTGATTATATCCATGGTATTTAGCTTAAGCGGTTTTTTGCTTAACCATATTTTGAAAGGCAAGCGTCCTTCTTTTCATATCGAGCTTCCGCCTTTACGGCTGCCCAGAATAAGCAATATTTTCACTAAGACTTATGTGCGGTTAAAATGGTATTTCAAGGAAGTACTGCCTTTATTTATCTGGGCGAGTTTGATAATTTGGTTAGGTCAAATCACTAAGGTCTTCGATTGGGTAATTTCTTTTTTATCTTATCCCGTAAAGTTAATGGGTTTGCCTGTTGATATGTCTAAAATATTTTTATTCGGATTTTTCCGCCGGGATTATGGCGCTGCCGGACTTTATGATTTAGATAGACAAGGCATCCTTTCTTTTAGAGAAATACTGGTAGCCTCGGTAGTTTTGACGCTTTTTTTACCCTGCATTGCCCAGTTTTTAATGAATATAAAAGAACGCGGCATAAAAGTCGCCTTAGCGATAGCAATGTTTATCCTTCTTTTTTCCTTTTCAACCGGAGTTATTTTGAATAAAATATTGGTAGGTATAGGAATCCAGTAACAAGTTTTAAGGGAGGAGTTGATATGTATAAACTCTCTGAAGCCGAAGAAGAAATTTTAGAGTCACTTTGGATTGAAATCAAAGAAAACAAAACTAAGCCCAATACCAAGATTTTAAAAGACGAAACAGCTTTTCAGGAATTAATTTACAAAGGTTTTATCGATATAAACCAACCGGAGCTATTTACCGAAAAAGGCTTAAAAGAAGCGGAGAAATGCGTCCGAAGGCACCGTCTGGCCGAAAGGCTGGTAGCCGATATTTTAGATGCTAAAGACCCTTATCTTCATGAGGCGAGTTGTAAATTGGAACATGGGCTTCATCACGGCTTAGAAGATAGCGTTTGTACTCTTTTAGGTCACCCTAAAACTTGTCCTCACGGCAAGCAAATTCCTGCCGGTGACTGTTGCCGGGGTTTCGAAAATATTCCCCAAAAATTAATTGTCCCTTTGAAGGATCTTTCATCTGGTGATACCGGTAAAATAAGTTATATAAATACTCAAGACAAGGAAGTATTAAGCAGATTGCTTGCCATGGGTATTTTGCCCGGAAACCAAGTAAAACTGTTGCATCGTTTTCCTTCTTTTGTGTTTGAAATGAATAATTCCTCATTTGCTATCGATAAGAACTTAGCCGAAAATATCCACGTCCTTTTGCTACAAAAAGAAAAATCAAGCTCAATCAATGATAGGAGAAGAAGATGGAGACGAGGGCGGAAGTAAAATTCATTCAAGAAGATAAGTTCCAAATTAAAACTTATCCTTCCGAAACCACTTTATTTATCGATAAGATGAAAGAGGCTTATTTACCACAGGGCCCAAATTCTTTAGAATTATTTCTTTCGGCTTTAGGCGGATGTATCGGAGTTTATGCTAAAATGTATCTTTTACGCCATCAAATAGCATTTAAGGAACTAAATATAAAAGTGTCTGCTGAACTATCTAAAGAAAGTCCAATACAGCTTGTTAATTTACGAGCCAATGTCTATACCGATGCTCAGTTGGGAGAAAAAAAAGATATCTTTTTAAGATTTATTAAAAATTGCCCCGTACATAATACTATCTTGAACACTCAAGAAATAGAGATAAGTTTAAGCAGATGATGCTAAGTTAAAAGAGAACTGCCATCGCAGCTTAAGGTATTAAAAAGTTCAAATCCTTCTCGGCAAGATGAAAATCCTAAACCTTCTTGTAAAGTAATTTGGCGTACTTCTTGGATTAATTTTTCTCTAAAGAATCTAGACAAATAAATATATCCTCTTATTTTTTCTCCTTCTTGCCAGTAAAGTTTCTTCCATAAAGTTTCATATTCTTTAAATACTCTAAGCATTCTTTGGAAATTATCCGGCCGGGCTTTATAAGTAGAAGTAATGACTTGTTTTATACCGGTACTTTTTATTTTTTGGATAGTTTTTTCTATACCAGAGGTATTCAAAGGATAAATTAAAGGGTCAAAACGAACGGCGGTAGGCACATACTTACTTAATTGTTCCAAGGCTTTTAATCTTTCTTTAGGCAGTGAGGCATGAGGTTCTAACTTTAGCGCCAGTGTTTTGTTCAAAGTGGTTATCGAGAAACACACTACTATATTGAGCTCTTTGATAATATCGATATCTTTTATTATTAACGAAGATTTAGTAGTAATAATAATTTTGAAATTAAATTTTTTTAGAATTTTTAAAGCTTGTCGCGTTAATTTTAATTTTTGTTCTAAAGGAAGATAAGGGTCAGAAGAATAAGCTAAAGTAATAGTCGAACCTCGATTTATTTTAGACACCTCTTTAATTAATCTTTTCAAAAAATCCTTTTTTTCTCGAGGACGAGCGAAATCGCGGATATAAGATGAAGCATAGCAGTAAAGACAACCGTGTCCACAGCCGGTATAAGCCGACAGGCTATACTTAGGCGGACAAGTACAGAGTTTACTCTTCCAGGGGTCAAAAGGTGTAATCAAATTCATCCTTTTTCTATTGTAGATGAGCGTAGGGCTAAGTCAATATTTATGCTATAATAAACAAAAAAAGGAGGTAGATATGTTGGCGAATATTATAGGATGGATTTTTGTTATATTAGGAATTTTGTTCATAGTTAAGCCTGAAATTTTGAGAAATAAATTGCAGAAAAAAGGTATTAAAAAACTAAAAAAATACTTATTTTATTTAGCACTCATTATTTCTTTGGGCTTGTTAGTTGCTTCTTTTAAAATGTCTGGTATCGGAGCAAAAATCATAGCCATTTTAGGTATTATCGGAATCTTTAAAGCTATATTTTTATTAAAAGCTAAAGCCGCCGATAAAATGTTAGAGTGGTCGGCAAAACAGCCTTTAAATCTCTTTAGATTCGGTGGAGCCATATATATTATTATAGGCATAGCGATTTTAAGATTCTCTTAATATATTTATGGATAAAAACCCTTTTAAAGCCGTTATTTTTGATTTAGACGGAGTCGTTACCAAGACTGCTTTGACTCATGCCCAAGCTTGGAAAGAAGTTTTTGATGAGTATCTTCTCTTAAGGGAGAAAAGAGACCAAGAGCCTTTCAAAGAGTTTATTTATCCGGCCGATTACCTTACCTATGTTGATGGTAAGCCTCGCTACCGAGGAGTTAAGAGTTTTTTAGAATCTCGAGGCATAAGCATTCCTTATGGAGACCCTTCGGATTCTTTTGATAAAGAGACTATTTGCGGCCTGGGAAATAAAAAGAATATAAAATTTCGCCAAGTTTTAAAAACAAAAGGCGTACAGATATATTCTTCCACTATTTCTTTTATAAAAAAACTTAAGAGTTTAGGAATTAAGATAGGCGTAGCTTCTTCTTCCAAGAACTGTAAATATATCCTGGAAGCGGCAAATTTAGAAAATTTATTTGAAACCAGGGTTGACGGCGAGGTGTCGGCCCAATTAGGGCTTAAAGGTAAACCCGAAAGTGATATATTTACTACCGCTTCTTTTAATTTAGGAGTAAATCCAGCAAAAGCCGTTGTAGTTGAAGATGCTTCTTCTGGAGTATTAGCAGGCAGAAATGGCGGCTTTGGCTTAGTTTTAGGTTTAGCTAGAGAAAATAATACTAAGGAATTATTTGAAAATGGCGCTGATTTAGTAGTTTCTGATTTATCACAATTAACCTTAAAGATAATAAAGGAGTGGTTTCACCGAAAGCCTTTATCTTTAAAGAAAGTTTGGGAAAATAAAGCCGAAAATTTGGCTATAGCTTTAAAGAATAGGACCAACAATATTTCTATTAGTAACCCCTGGTATAAACGCAGCGCTAAAACAGTTTTTTTCAGTCATAGAAATTTAGTCTTTTTTCTTGATTATGATGGGACACTAACTCCCATAGCCGCTAAACCGCAATTAGCTATTATTTCCCAGAGCATGAAAGAAACAGTAAGAAAATTAGCCCAGAAATATAAAGTTGCTATTGTTAGCGGAAGAGCCAGGCAAGAAGTGCAGGATCTTATGGGCATAGAGGGTATTTTTTACGCTGGAAGCCACGGATTTGACATTAAAGGGCCAGGCCTTTCTTTATTGTATCCTCAAGCTCAAGAGGCGGTACCGCTGATGGCCCAGATAGTGCAGAAGTTATCTAAAGAAATTGGTTCTTTTGAGGGGATATTAGTTGAAGATAAGAAGTTCAGCGTAGGAGTACACTATCGTCTAGCCAAGAAAGAAATTATACCAAAGGTAAAAGAGGCTGTAGAAAAAATAACTGAAAATAATCCTTCGGTGCACTTAATGAGAGGAAAGAAAGTTTTGGAGATACTTCCAGCAGTTGATTGGAATAAAGGCAAAGCAGTTTGTTGGTTACTACAAGCTTTAGGAGCTTTTTGGAGTAGCAATTCGGTTATTTATATCGGTGACGATACTACCGATGAAGATGCTTTTAGAGTAGTACGTACTAGAGGAACAGGGATATTAGTGGCTGAAAAATCAAGAATTTCGGCAGCTGATTTTATATTGAAATCTCCTAAGGAGGTAGAAGATTTATTTGAAAAAATCATTTAATATTTCCCAGAATATAGAGGTTGAAGATTATTCCTGGACTATAGTATACGAACGGTTCGAACCGGCCGAAGAAAGCTTAAGAGAATCTTTATGCACTCTCGGCAATGGTTATTTTGCTACTCGCGGAGCAGCCCCAGAAGCAGTGGCTTCCCGTATTCACTATCCCGGAACTTATATAAACGGCGCTTACAATAGATTAAGAACTAATATTGCCGGCAGAGCTATTGTTAACGAAGATTTAGTAAATTGCCCTAACTGGATTTTTTTGACTTTTAAGATTGGTAACGGAGAATGGTTTTATCCTTCTCATAGCCGTATTTTATCCTTTCGACAAAAGTTAGATATGCGTTACGGAGTATTAAACAGAAAAATTCGTTTTCAAAACCGTAAGTCTCAACGAACTTGTGTTGAAATGAATAGAATAGTAAGCATGGCTGATCCCCATTGCGGAGCTTTCGAATATATTATTACTGCTGAAAATTATAGCGAACCAATTACTGTAAGAACTATGTTAGACGGAACAGTTTTAAATACCGGCGTAGAACGGTACCGTCAACTTAATTCCAAGCATTGGAAGCCACTATCATTAGGTAGTTTTGATAAGAACGGTATCTTTCTTCATATGAAGACTAGCCAATCGGGGATCGAAATTGCCGAAGCTGCTAAAACTCGCCTTTTTGTCGGAAATAAAGAAATAAGACCTAAAATAAAGCGTTTAATGAAGGGAAAAGAAAGAATAGGTCAAGAATTTCATTTCTTTGCCCGCAAAAACTGCCGTTACCGGATAGAAAAGACAGTTGTAATTTATACTTCCAACGACCAGGACACTAACAGGCCTTTGGCAAGCGCTAAGGAAGCGCTCCAAAAATCCCGCCGGTTTAAATATCTTTTTAAAACCCACCAAGAAGCTTGGGTAAAGTTATGGGATAGGTGTGATATAAAAATACAAGGAGATAGCTTTTCTCAAAGAGCGTTACGTTTTCATATTTTTCATCTTCTTCAGACTGCTTCTTTGCACAATGTAAAAATAGATGCTGGCCTTCCGGCTAGAGGCCTGCATGGCGAAGCTTACCGTGGCCATATTTTTTGGGATGGAATTTTCACCATGCCCTTTTACAATCTTTATTTCCCGGAAGTAGCTAAATCCCTAATTTTATATCGATACCGCCGTCTGGCTAAAGCTAGAGAATATGCCAAAAAAGAAGGCTATCAGGGAGCAATGTTTCCTTGGCAAAGCGGGTCATCCGGACGGGAAGAAACTCAAATAGTCCATTTAAATCCACTTTCCGGTAAATGGGGGCCTGATTATAGCCGTTACCAGAGGCATGTATCTTTTGCTATTGCTTATAATATTTGGCAATATTATAAAACCACCGGTGATTTCGGTTTTTTAGTCCGTTACGGCGCGGAATTAATACTTTCTATAGCGCGCTTTGGAGCTTCTTTAGCAAAATACGATCCTGTAGATAACAGATATCACACTAAAGGTATAATGGGGCCAGATGAATTTCATGAAAAATATCCTAATTTAAATAAAGCTGGTTTAAAAGATAATGCTTACACTAATTTAATGATTGTTTGGACATTACTCCGAGCCCAGGAAATAATTAGGATTCTTCCCGAAGGTCATAAGAAAAGAATCGCAAAGAAGATAAAACTGGAACAAAAAGAACTCACCTTATGGGATGATATAACTCATAGGATGAAAGTTGTTTTAAACAACAGCGGTATTATTAGTCAATTCGACGGCTATTTTAAATTAAGAGAGTTAGACTGGAAAGGTTATAAATTAGAATACGGCAATATCCAGCGTATGGATAGAATTCTTAAAGCCGAAGGAAAATTTCCGGATAGCTATAAAGTTTCTAAACAAGCTGATGTATTAATGGTATTTTATCTTTTATCTCTTGAAGAGGTTGAAGGCATTTTAAAAAGATTGGGCTATAAGTTTGATAAGAATATCTTGCGTAAAAATTACGAATATTATTTAAAACGGACGTCGCACGGCTCAACACTAAGTTGGGTAGTTCATTGTTTCATTGCTCAATTATTGGCAAAACCCAAAGAAACTTGGCGGATGTTTTTAGATGTCTTGAAATCCGATATTTATGACCTTCAAAACGGGACCGTATCCGAAGGTATCCACGTAGGAGCTATGGGTGGTTCTTTAGATATAGTTATCCGTGGTTTTGCCGGTATCAATACTCTTGATGATAAGGTAGTTATCGAGCCCCGACTACCTAAGAACTGGCAGAATCTTAAGATGAATTTTATCTATAAAGGCGTGAGGTTTTCTTTAACTATCACTAAGCATCAAGTATCGGTCATCCAACAAGGGCCGATTACTATTCCTGTCGAAATTTTTAAGCGCCTTTATTATCCTTGCCTCGGTAAAGTTCTTAAAGTACCTATCTTATAGCAGTTAAGTTTGATAGTTATAGAAAAATATTTCTTTTGCGGTAAAATTGTATCTTAAGGTTTTAGTTTATGTTATAATTATTCGCAAATATTGACCTATGGAGCAGTTTAAAAGAAAAATCAGTTGGGCCATAACCAAAAAAATATTCCTCCCTTTATTGATATTCATTCTTTTTCTGGGTACTTATGTTCTTTATAAAGTAAATATTGAACCTTTGATTTCCGGAAGGCTGCACCAGGAATTAAAAAAATATTTACTGACTTTATTCATTATCATAGTTGCTTTTACTATCCAAAGAGTTATCGCTGGAATCATTTCCTGGTATCAAGAAAATACCATAATGAAATCTGCCATATTTTTGGATAGTAGAATAATACTGTTGCTTAGCCGTTTTCTTAAAATTGTAATTTGGATTATAGCTTTTTTAATTATTCTCCCCTTTTACGGAGTAAATATTAGCGCTTTAATCGCTACTTTAGGCGTAAGCTCTCTGGCAATTGCCTTAGCAGCTCAAGATACCATTTCTAATATAATTGCTGGTTTTATGATTATGATTGATGGCCCTTTTCGTTTAGGCGATAAGATTAAACTTCCTTCCGGAGAAGTAGTAATAGTTTTAGATATCGGTATCAGGCGTTCCAAATTTCTATCAGAAGACCAAGCAATTATTATTATGCCTAATTTAGAGTTAAGCAAAAGTAAAATAATTAATTACACCTACGGTAAAGAGAGGAAAATCAAAATTTAAGGTAAAGTAAAATGAGAAATATTTATTCTAATTACGTAAACGACGAGCTTTGGTTGATCCGAGAAAACGAATGGGTAGAAGATTTGCAGAATATCCGTGAATCTCAATTTACCTTAGGCAATGGCTATATCGGAAGCCGAGGAATTTATGAAGAGCTTCCTCGAGGCTGCATACCCGGAACTTATCTTAGCGGTCTTTATGATCATATGGCCTCTCAAGTTGCCGAATTAGTTAACTTACCTAACCCTGTTAATTTTAAATTTACCATTAAAGGAGAGAAATTTAGCGTTATGGCTATGGATTTAATCAGCCATAAAAGGGTACTCAATACTAAAAAGGCAGTTTTAGCCCGACAGACTATGTATAAAGACAGCAAAGGCCGACGTTATGATTACCAGTCGGTAAGATTTATATCCCAGCACAACAAGAATATCGGTGTTATGCAAATTTCCTTAACTGCCTTGGATGCTTCCTGTATTGTAGATATCAATACCGGTATAGATACTTCTGTTTCTAATGCCGGCACTTTGAGTGGAGAAAAGGAGAAACATTTTAGAATTAAAGAACTGGGTCAATATCGTCAAGCCGGGTATTTAGTAGCTGATACTTTTGAAAAAAAACACACTATTATTTACTGGTCGGGATTTTATTACACTATTAACGGTAAAAAAACCATAGCCGAAGATAATATTTTTCGCTTAAAATTAAAGAAAAATCAGCCGGTTATTTTTACCAAAGTATTTTATATCAAACATTTTCCTCACAAAAATAATTATAAGGCTCATAAAAACGATACTTTTAAAGAGTTTTATCAAGTTTTAAAGACGGATTTTTCTATTCTTATAAAAGAACATATAAAAGCCTGGGAAAAACTTTGGCAGAGAGCCGATATTATAATTGGCGGTACTGCTAATATCCAAAATAACATGCGTTTCAATATTTATCATATGCTTATTTGCGCGCATTATGACAATGGTTTATCAAGTATAGGAGCTAGGACTTTAAGCGGAGAAGGTTACCGTGGCCATATCTTCTGGGATGCCGAAATTTTTCTTTTACCGTTTTATCTTTTCACTTTTCCTAAGGTAGCAAAGAATATGCTTATCTATCGCTACCGGCGCCTAGAGGCCTCGCGCAAAATTGCCAAAGCTAACGGTTATAGCGGCGCTCAATTTGCTTGGGAATCTTCCGGTGACGGCGTTGAAGAAACTCCGGAATGGGCGCGAGATTTCGACCGGACAATAGTTAAAATATATACTCATAAGATGGAACACCATATAACGGCTGATATCGCTTACGCCGTTTATAAATATTATTTATCCACCGGCGATGAGGAATTTATGAAAGACTATGGTTATGAGTTGCTCATCGAAACTGCTCGGTTTTGGAATTCCCGTTTATCTTATAATAAAACAACAAAGAGATATGATATCGACCACATTATCGGTCCGGATGAAATTCATATTGATGTTAAAAATAATGCCTTTACTAATCTAATGGCAAGATGGAATTTAATTACTGCTGCTAATGCTATCGATAAACTTTCTAAGACTAGCCGAATTTATAAGGTATTAAAAGACAAGTTAAACTTTAAAGAAAGAGAAGCCCAAAAGTGGAAGCAAGTCGCTTCTCGCATAGAACTAAAGATTAATAATAAAAAGATTATCGAACAATTCGAAGGTTATTTCAAACTCAAAAATATAGTACTTAAAAAAACCGACGAGAATGGGATACCTTTATTAGCAGATAGTTTAAGAACCAAAGATTTAGAGAAAACCCAGTTAGTAAAACAAGCCGATGTGTTGATGGCTATCTTCTTGTTATCCGATCAGTTTAATAAAAAAATAGAGTCCAGCAATTATGATTTTTATATTACTAGGACGCTGCATAAGTCCTCTTTAAGCGCGCCGATACATGCTATTATGGCAGCACGGTCTTATGACTTGCAAAGAGCTTACAATTTTTTTAATGTCGCTTTGCGCACCGATATAAGCAATATTTACGGTAATACCGATGAGGGTATTCACGCTGCTTCCTTAGGAGGGACTTGGCAAGC
>JAGOLA010000011.1 GCA_017994375.1 Candidatus Omnitrophota bacterium
GCCTATCTCCTCCGGTAAAAGAAACCGTATCATCAATAATATGCGGAGTGATAAAAAGTAATAACTCTCTTTCTACGTTATCAGTACCGAGTTTTTCTTTATAACGGAAAAAAGCTCCTATTACCGGTATATCTCCTAATATCGGTATTTTCTTTCTGGTTTCACTAGTCTCATTTCTAATAAGACCGCCAATAAAAAGAGTCTCTCCATCTTTAAGCCTTACTACCGATTTAGTTCCTCTCTCCTCCACGTTTTTTATCTGTCCAGTTAAAGTGGTAAGCGCTAAACCGCTATCCGTAGATTCTCGGTTAAACATTTGCACTAGTAAAGTAACCTCGCGGGTATTTAAATTCACTTGAGGAGTAACTCTCAATTTAGTACCAGTCTCTTTCCGTTCGACATCATTGCTGGTAGTATTAGAATCGGAGCTAACGACAGTAGTAAGACCTATAGCTTCATCAACAGTAAGATTTACTTCCGAAGTTTCGTTAGAAAGAGTAAGTATCTTTGGCCGGGCTAAAAATTTAGTAGTGGTATCTTGTTTTAAAAACTGCATTATAGCCTCAAAACTTGCTAAAGTAAGAGTACCTAAAGTGAGTGCACTTTCTGTAGCATTACCCATACGAGTAGGAAAAGGGAAAGTGGTAGTTTTAGACCCACCAGTAAATTTTGCATAAAGGCCATTAGTATAATTGAAACCTAATTTATCTACACTAGTTTTAGAAACATCTAACATTTCTACTTCAATCATAACTTTTGGCGCTGCTACGTCTAATTTAGCGATTACTTCATCTATGGCCGGAAATTGTGAAGGAACATCCGAAACTATCAAAGAGTTTGATAGCGGTTCTTCAGTAACCTTACCGGCTTTAGTTAAAACCCCCTGCACAGCAGCGCGAATCCCAGCGTTTTCTCCTCCTTGAGCAGATTTACCTAATAATTCGTTTACTTCACTTTGCATCTTAGAAGTAGCCAGACGCGTATATTTTAACTGATAAACTTTGGTCTTAATTTCTTGGGAAGGCTTACCCATTTCCTTAACTATAAAAATGTTAGGTTCGGGGTAATAATCATAGGCTAAATTATTGGCTTTAAATATTAAATCCATAGCTTCTTTTAAAGGCACTTTCTCCATATAAAGAGTAAGAGTCCTATCCCTTACCGCTTCCGTAGAAATGAAATTAAGTCCGGTTTGTTGAGAAAGCATCTTCAAAACATCTAAGAGGTTTGCTCCTTGTAAATCCAAAGAAACTGTTTTTTCAAGGTCAGCTATCAAAAAATCTCCAAAGATATTGTCCTGGGTGTAAACTGCACTCCAGAATATAAATTGGAACAATAAAAACCATATTAATAATTTCATTTTTGTTCCTCCTTCTTTGTTTCTTTTTCTTTTGTAATTTCTTTTTTATTAGTAGCAAATTCAAATATTTTATTTTTGAAAGAGATAAAAACGGTATTTTTCTCGATTCGAATCACTTTGGCATCGATACCCTTTAAAGTATCTCCTACTTTATAAACTTCTCCGGATATTATCGCCTGTGACAAATCGCTATCCCAAAGAACTCCTTCTATCGCTAACGGCGGTATCGCGTCTTCTTTAATCCTACCGGAAGCATCAGTTTCAGCTTCCATGGGTATCAAAGGTGTAAAAGGGTCATAATAAGGTACATCTTGTGAATAAAGTTTTATTCCTGCTATTACCAATATTAAAATAAAAAATATAGCTATCTTTCGCATTATTTAAGGCTAAAACCTTTTAAATCTAAACTTACTAATATGCTTTTTTCTTCTTGACCTTTATTTATAGTAATTTTTTCTATTTCTATACTTTTATGTTCTACAGCATTTATAAAGGTTAAAAAATTGTCATAATTACCGGCGATTTGCAAATGCGTAGATAAAACCCAATATAGTTCTTTTTCAGAACGCGATGTCTTAAAAGAAATTATACGCACTCCAGCTTCTTGGGCATTCTTTTCGATAAATCTTTTAAATACCAAGGCATCCTCGTCTAAAAAGATCATTTTTAATTCCTGATATTGTTTCTGGAATATCTTCCATCTATTTATAGCTTCTCCTCCTTTCTCTAATTCCTCGGAATGTCCTTTAATTTCTAATTTAATAGCATCAAAATGAGAAATTATCTCTTTAACTATTAGATAAAAAATAAAGATCAGTATTAAACTAATAACTATGTTTTTATATCTTAAAATAAGGTTCATAACTAATTTAATTTAAGTGCGAAATATGTTACCTTAAATCCTCTGATATCGCGTTTTTCAGAAGTTTCAAGGTCGATATTTTCAAAAACCGAATTTACTTCTTTATATTGACGTAATAAAGAAACTAATTCATTTAAAGCTGAGTCTTCCTGAGTATTATCGTCTAAAAAGATATACCCTCTTAACATTCCAGAATGCTTATTGTTGGGATTCTTGCTAATATTGATCTCTTCAAACCAAACCCCTTTGGGTAATGCTTCCTGTTCGCCAACCTTTCTGAAAAAATAATATAATTTGCTTAAAGAATCTATGGCTGCCTTAAGAGACTTGATTTTCTCTCCTTGAGCATCTGTAACTTCTACCATTTTGCTCCAGGAATATTCTTTCAACTCTTCTGGAATTGTTATCTTTTCTTCTTTCTTTTTTAAGACGAATTTCTGTTCGGATACTTCATTGCCCAAAACTCCGACTATAAACATGCAAATTACAGCGCCTATTAATACTAAACCGCCTAAAAGCCCTCTCTTTAAAGAAACCTCTCTGGGTAATCCTTCGGTTGAAACTAAATATTCTTCGCTTTTACGTAAGTTGGGTTTAAACTTATAAGGCGAGATATCGACTGCCGAGGCTCCGAAAGCCTTAACGTTCTCTATAGTAACATCGTTGCGTCCGGTTAAATCCGAAGGAGACATTATATCTACTTCGGTATGCATAACTTCCTTCAAGGAGTTAACTAAATCTTGGGATTTGGATTCCTCTATAACCAATAATCTATCTATTTTGTAATTCTTAAACTCACGTTTAAAATACTGGAGAGAAAAATTAATTGACTCTATAAATTCTCCGGAGTTAAAAACGTTAGCATTATCGGAAAGGGCTAGATAACGGTTAAAAACCGGTAAATCATATTGAAAAAAAGTAAGATAAGTTTCACTTTTAGACAAATCTAAAAGGGCAAAGTTCTTAAATTTTGTAAAATTCTTTATTAACTTAATAGCTCTGACTAAAGATAAACATGAAGGCTCCATAACTATGGCGTTAAGCTCTAAGCGGGATAGCATTTCTTTGGCTCTCGCTAAATTGCGCTCTCTTATCCCTACAAAAGAAAGCCGGACCTTTTTTTCTTTCAAGGAACTAACATATTTATAATCCCAGGCTAATTCCTCCATCTTAAACGGAATATATTTACCGACTTCATAAATCAAAGATGACTGAATATCTCTTTTTCGCATCAGGGGCATATCTAAAAGACGAAAGATAAAATCTCTATCAGAGAAAGATATATAGATATCTTTTGTTCCGGCCTCAACTTCTCTTAAGGTCTTATTTACTAAGGCTTCCCATCTTATCTCTTCACTCAAAGCCTCTTCTTTTACTTCTTGTAAGGAAGATAAATCAAATTTAGCAGAAGCAATAATCTTTTTTCCTAATACAGATACTGCTCCTATGGAATTAGTACCTAAATATATGCCTACTTTCTTTTCTTTCATCTATCCTCTATGACATTTGCTTAACCAATCATCAATATAGTTTTTATCAAAGCGCCAAACTTTGCCTATCTTAATTCCAGAAATTTTCTTATTATGCAACCAATTATAAATAGTTTGCCTTTGCAGACCTAAATAATCAGCCAAATCATCGATACTCATTAAACGCTGTATTCTTTCTCTTCTTAGTTTTTTCCTCATTTTTTATAAAAAAGTTGTATTTCTATTAAACTATACCTATTTATCAACGTCAAGTATATTTTGTTATAATTTCTTATAATTTATCTATATATTGTACCTATTTCTTACTCCCACTATATCTGGTATTACCAAGCAAATTGCTAGCCACAATTTTTGATACTATAACTTATTGCGTTACAAAGTATTAGATAAAGAATATCATAAATAATAGGAAGATAGTGATTTTTAAATTTAAAAAAAGGAGTGGGCTAAATAGGAAGAACGCGTATAAACAGAGCTTTTAACTCCTTTAAAGCCTAAATTTAAAGCATATTGCAGAAAATAATCGAACTTCTCGGGAGGAAGATATTCCTTTATAGGGTGATGTTTTAAGGTCGGAGGCAAATATTGTCCTAGGGTTAAAAAGTCACATTGGGCCTTCTTTAAATCTCTAAGTACCTGTTTGACTTGGGATTCTTTTTCTCCTAATCCTAACATGAGTCCGGATTTGGTATATATATTCTTATTTAACTCTTTAATATTTCTTATAACTTCTAAAGAACGTTGATAATTAGCCTGGCTTCTTACCTCTATATATAAAGAAGGTACCGTTTCTAAATTATGAGCAATAACGTCAGCCGAAGAGCTAACTACCTTTGCTAAAGACTCCTTTTTGCCTAAAAAATCGGGAATCAGTATCTCGACCTTTTTCTGCTGGTTTAAACTTTTTATTTCTTTAACTGTCTGATTATACAAGCTAGCTCCACCATCTTCCAAATCGTCTCGACTAGGAGAAGTAATTACTACGTAATCTAGGCCTAATAACTCCACAGCTTTTTTTATCCGTATCGGTTCTTGATAATCAACTTCTTTAGGCTTTCCTTTTTTTATCGCGCAAAACCGACAATTTCTAGTACAGATATCGCCTAAAATCATGAAAGTTGCTATTTTAGAGTTAAAACACTCTGAAATATTAGGGCAGAGCGACTCTTCGCAAACAGTATGCAAATTTAGATCTCGTAAAAGTCTTTTGAGCTTATGGCAACTATAAAGACTCACCTTTTTATTAAGCCACTGCGGTTTTTTAAACATAGTAAAGCTTGGTGCCAACATAAACATTAAGAAAAATTATTTAGTTTGCTAATGTCGAGCTGCCTATCCATATTCCATAGTTCATTTCGGTATTTATATTCAGTTAAAACTTCTGCAATGTTTTTTTCTTGATTCGATAATGGTTCTTTTACTACTTCTAAGTTAAACTCTTCTTGAAAACATTTAGACAATAAGGACTGTAATTTTCTAAAGTTAGTTTTACTTTCTAGAATCTTATCCAAAAAGGTAATTTTATCTTGTAGTTTAAAAGCGCCTCTTACAGCGGCAGCGGTTAAATCGAAATCTATGTTCTGCGGAATAGTACCTTGTTGAAAAATAATATCTCGGATTCTCTTTTGAGCATTTCCACCAATCTTTTTACCGCCTATTAGTAAATCATAATGTTCGCGGGAAGAAAAACAATAATTTTTGTACCGGCCTAAATTCTTTTTTTCTAAAGGAAAAGTTTCTTCCAAAAAATCCTGAGCAAATTGCGCTTTTAACCCCAAATAACGGTAAAACTTAACGAGAAAAGAAGCCAGACGCTTAAATGATTCTTTTACTCCGCAAGACAAATTGATATCACTTAAAGCACAAGTTAAACTATAGGTTAATTCCTGAGAATGCAAAATAGCGGCTCCTCCAGTAATGCGCCTGACAAAAGGAATTTTAGCGTCAAAATTCAAAATATCCCGGGGATTTTGATTATAACCTAAAGATAAAAAAGGAAACTTCCAGCCATAAATACGCAAAGTCGGTAAGTTTTCTTTACGGTAATTAATTAATATTGCTTCATCTATAGCCATATTATAATAACCGTCGTGCTTATCGTCTAAAATCAATCGCCACTTTTTTTTCATCAAAATTAAGAACTCTGAAGATTAGGATTCCTGGCAGCCTTAACCTCATCTACTCTTTTAACCGGCATAGTGTGCGGAGCAGTTTTGACCTTAGCTAAATCTTGTTTTATTTCTCTATCAATATCTAGCATGGCTTGGATAAAATAATCAATCGTTTTTTTGCTTTCTGTTTCAGTAGGTTCTACCATTAAAGCTTCCTTGACGATTAAAGGAAAATACATAGTAGGAGGGTCAATCCCGAAATCAATCAATCTTTTTGCTATATCTAAAGTTGTAGCACCCATAGCTTTCTGTTTATGACAACTAAAAACGACTTCATGCATACACTTACTGGGATAAGCAACGTCATAATTATCTTTTAAACTCTCCTTTATGTAGTTAGCATTTAAGACCGAATTTTGAGCTACTCTTAATAAGCCGTTGCAGCCTAAGCGTAAAATATAAGTGTAAGCTTTGATTAATACTGAAAAATTACCGTAAAAGCTTCTGATTTTCCCTATAGAATGAGGAAGATTGTAATCAAAATAAAAACTATCCTTATTTTTCTTTACTAACGGAATAGGAAGAAAGTCTTTTAATATTTTGTTTACTCCTACTGCGCCACAACCCGGGCCGCCACAACCATGCGGAGTAGAAAAAGTTTTATGCAAATTTAAATGCACTACATCAAATCCCATTAAAGAAGGTTTAGTAATCCCTAGTAGAGGGTTAAAATTAGCTCCATCGTAATATAAAAGTCCTCTTTTGGCATGAACGATATCGCTTATTTTCAGAATATTCTCTTCAAATAAACCTAAAGTATTAGGGTTAGTGAGCATTATTGCAGCGGTATCATCATCTACCAATTGATACAACCTATCTATATCTACTAACCCTTTAGAATTGCTGGGAACAACTTGGGTTAAATATCCACACATAGTAGCTGTAGCCGGGTTAGTACCATGGGCTGAATCCGGAATTATTACTTTAGTTTTTTTGTTATTATTTAACTGATGATATTTACGAATTGTAAGCATCCCGGTTAATTCTCCCTGAGCTCCGCTAGAAGGCTGTAAACTAAAAGCCTCCATTCCGGTAATTTCACAAAGCATTTTTTCTAAATTATATATAAGTTCTAAGGCTCCTTGGGCAAATTTTTTATCTTGATAAGGATGAATATTAGCAAAACCTTCTAAATTAGACATACTTTCACCAATCTTAGGATTATATTTCATAGTGCAAGAACCCAGAGGATAGAAATTATGATCTACGGAAAAGTTTAACTTAGCTAAATTTAGAAAATGACGAACAACATCTAATTCTCCTAAACTAGGCAAAGGCAATTCTTCTCTTAATAATTTCTTTGGCAAAATACTGTCTACCTCCGGGCAAGGAACCGACGTCTTGCCGATATAATTATAATTTTGTAAATTACTGTTTTTTTCGAATATAGTTCTTCTATCCATGTAATAATTGCGCTAGAGTATTGATAAAATTATCTATTTCGCTTTTACCCTTTTTTTCAGTACAACAACTTAAAATCCCATTTTTGTGCTTAGGAAAATGACTCCCGACATAATAGCCAGCAATAATATTATTACTATAGAGTTCGACCATTAACTTTTGGGCATTTTCGACTTCCCAAACAAACTCGTTGAAAACTCGCGGTTGATAAGGAATTTTTACTCCTCTAAGTTCGCTGAGACGCCGATAAAGATATTGGGTATTATTAAAAGACTGATTAGCTATTTCTATTAGTCCTTCTTTACCTACTAACGAAAGGTAGATTGCCGCTCCGATAGTATTTAAAGACTGATTAGAACAGATATTGCTAGTTGCGGTTTCTCTTCGGATATGTTGTTCCCGAGTCTGTAAGGTAAGGCAATAGGAAGGGTTATTGTCCTGATCGGTCGTTTTACCGACTATTCTTCCTGGAATCTGACGTAAATAATCTTTTTTAGTAGCTAAATACCCGAAGGAAGAACCGCCAAAACTTATGCTACCGCCTAAAGGCTGGCCATCGCCACAAACTATATCTACCCCTAAGCTGGCTGGTTCTCTTAAAATAGCTAAAGATAAAGGATTAGTGCTCATAACAGTCATGATACCTTTGGTTTTAGCTATATCTATTAACGAGTCGATATTTTCGATAAGACCAAAAAAATTAGGACTTTGAAAAGCACAACAAGCAGTATCATTATCAATGCTTTGCCTCAACAGATTTAAGTCTATAAGGCCGTCTTCACCGGCTTTTACTTCTTGTACTATAAAGTCAAAACCGCTTAGGTAAGTATTTACGGTTGCTATATATTCCGGATGCAAATAACCGGCTAATAAAATTTTCTTTTTTTTGGTTAACCTTAAAGTCATAAGTATAGCTTCCGCTAAACTGGAAGCACCGTCTAAAAGAGAAGCATTAGAAATATCCATACCGGTTAGGCGACAAATATAACTTTGATATTCATATATTGCCTGCAGTATTCCTTGAGAACACTCGGCTTGATATGGCGTATAAGCAGTGAGAAATTGAGGGGATGAAAGAATATAAGGTAAAGCTGCCGGTATATAGTGGTCATAACAGCCTGCTCCTAGAAAAGCATTAAAATCATCCAAAGCTCTATTTTTACTGCTAAGATTCCTTAAGTGTTTGTTTACCTCCATTTCGCTAAGCCCCTCGTCTAAATTTAAAGGCTTCGTTAATCTTGCCAAACTTGGAATTTGAGAGTGTAAATCTTCTAAAGATTTTACACCGATAGTTTTAAGCATGGCTTTAATATCTTTGGAGGTATTCAAAATATACGGCATAGTAAGTTATAGTTTAATGGCTTTCTTCTTTAATAAAATTTTGATAAGCTACTTCGTCCATAAGTTGTTCGAGTTCTTGGGGATTTTCGATTTTTATCTTCAACATCCAACCATTTTCAAAGGGAGACTCATTTATCCACTGTGGATTATTAATTAAATCTTTATTTATAGCTATAACTTCTCCACTTACCGGAGAATATAATTCGCTGGCGGCTTTAGTAGATTCGATAGTCCCAAATTTAGATGATTGTTTTATCTTTTCTCCTAATCGCGGCAATTCTATAAATACGATATCGCCTAATTGGCTCTGGGCATAATCCGTTATGCCTATCACACCCGCCTGATTCGTTAAATTTATCCATTCATGAGTTTTGGTAAATCTTAGCCCTTTCATCTTATCCCTCCCTTTATCGCTTTAGCCTTAGTCCGTAATTTTAAAAAAGGAAACTTAACTACTTTTGCTAAATATCGTTTGTCTCTTATCTCAATATTAACTTCTCTATCTAAAGAGCAATATTTTTTTTCTAAGTAAGCCATACCGATAAAACCGTTTAAATTGGGTGAAAATACGCCGCTAGTTACCTGGCCTAGACATTTACCGGATACATATATCCGGTACCCCTGACGGGGGAAAGCGCGCTCCAACATGATAAATCCTATCCTTTTTTTGCCGTCGGCTGATTCTAAAGTTTTTTTAAGGGCTTCTTTAGAAATGAAATTCTTATTTAACTTTACTGCCCAATCCAAAGAAGCTTCGTAAGGGTTGGTGTTATCGTCTATTTCGTGACCGTATAAAGGGTAACCAGCTTCGATACGTAAAATATCCCGTGCCCCTAAGCCGCAAAGGGCAAGATTAAGTTTTTTCCCAGCTTCGACTATTTTATCCCAAATAGAAATGGCTTGATCCCAAGAAGTATATATTTCGAATCCGTCTTCGCCAGTATAACCGCTTCGTGAAATTAAAAATTCTTCTCCTTTTAAGGTAATATTCTGAAAATGCATATAAGAAAGGTTAAAAATATTATCACCAAAAATTATCCTTGCCAACTCTGCTGAGTTCGGCCCTTGTATTGCTATGAGTGCCAATTGGTTACTTTTATCAATTATTTTTACGTCTTCCTGACTATTTTGACAAAGCCAGTTTAAAACTTTATCTTTATTGGAAGCATTTACTACGCAAAGAATTTTATTACCTAAATTATAGCTCATGAAATCATCGATAATGCCACCAGAGGAATTTAGAAAAAGGTTATATTGCATTTGGCCGTAAGTTGTCTGGGTTATATCGTTAGGAGTTAACCTTTGAAAAAAATCAAAAGTTTTCTTGCCTTCGATAAATATTTCACCCATATGAGAAGCATCAAAAATTCCGCAGCTGTCACGTACTGCCTTAGTTTCTTCTAATATACTGCCATAATCTAAAGGAAGAGACCAACCGGCAAAATCTACAAGGTGGGCTCGACTTTGGATGTGTCTTTGAAAAAGAGGCGTTCTTTTTATCTCCATATTAAGTTTTAAATCCTTTATCGGTAAGATTTCTAAAAACGTAAGTTATAATTCTACCATATAACTTTATAAAGTTAACAATAATTTTTGAAAGAAATCAACCCCTTTTAAACTAATACAGCTGCATTTTTTAATTTATCTTCATGATAAAAGAAATTGTCCTGGATTCAGTTTTATTTCTACGATAAGAAAATAAGGCTTGAGGATTGCAAAGACTGCAAATATCTAAATCAAAAAAATTTTCGGTCTTAAGGCCTAATTTTAAAAGTTTGTCTTTTGCAAACATAACAGGGTTAAAATAAAGCTTTTGGTTACGCTTTTCAAGATGTTCCTTTAACTGCGGGTAAGTTAAAAACTCCTCACCTACCTCATAGCAACAATGGCGTAAACCCACTCCGGCTATAGCTTTAAAGGAAGATAAATTATAAGGGATATTTTCTAATATCCCCTTATTCGCCGGCTGCCAACCCATATGTACTAATCCAATTGCTCCTAGCTTAAAGCTAAAAAAGAATAAAGGCAGACAATCCGCTGTTCTTATTGCTAAAATACAATTATTCAAGTTAGTAAAAATAGCATCTCCTTCATAGACTCCTGGATTTTCTACTACTCTAAGCTGGGCAGAATGTACTTGTTGAAGATAAGCTAAGGAAATATTTGGGTTAGAAGATTTAAATAGCTCTTGGATATCTTGAGGCAAATTGCCGGAAATAACATTCTTGGTAAAACCGGCTAAGATAGAAGAAGGCAAAACTCTATCGATTAAATAATGATTTTCTTTTTCTTTTAGAAGCACTTTTAGTTAAGATAATATCTCAAGAATTTTATCTTTCTGCTTTGAGCCTTTAATTATAGAAACTTTGCTTTTTTTTACCTGGTAATACTCAGCTATTACTTCTATAAGTTGCTTATTGGCCTTATCATTCAAAGGAGGCTTCGTAAGATAAACTTTCAGACTATCAGAAAGAGGCTCTATCCTTACTTTTTTAGCTTGCGAAATAACCTTAACCTTGACTGTCATCTTCTTGGCTCTCGATAAAACGCAACTTTAAAGAGATGTCTTCTATTCTTTTATTTAACTCTTCGTATTTCGAGGAAGAACTTTTAATATGTAATCCTAAGGTCTTAAATTCACGTTCGAATATCAAAATTTCTTTCTCCAGTCTTTTTAAATTATTGTATATTTCTTTAGCTTTTTTTTCGATGCTCATGGCTTTGAAGCCTATGGAAATAGTTTTAAGGTAAGCATAAAGAGTATTAGGGCCTACTATAAATATCTTCTTTTGGTGAGCAGCTTCTAGAAGTTCCGTTTCGGTAATAATAAAATAATATACGGCTTCGGAAGGAACATACATCAAGGCAAAATCAGTAGTGCCTTCATCCGGATAGATATAAGCAGAAGTTTCTGATATTCTTTTTTTTATGCTGTCGATGCATATCCGACGCAAGCGGTCTTTTTGATCCTCAGGAGCATCAAAATAACTTTTGAATACTTCCATAGAAAACTTAGCATCGATAGGAACTACGGCTGCCGGTAATTTTATAACAAAATCTACTCTTTTACCGTCTTTAAAACCGTATTGGTTAATAACCGAACCTTGCGGTAAAACATCTCTTAGAAGATTCTCAAGAATAACTTCGCCTAATATTCCTCTGGTTTTGGTAGGCTTTAGAATATCCTGAAAAGACTTAGTAAGTCCTAATATTTGCTGGCTATCCGAACTAAGATTTCCGATTTTTTCATAAAGTTTACTAAGTTCATCCGATACGGCTTTAGAGGTATTTAGGAAGTGGCTTTGAGACTGTAAAATATCCTTGGTAAATTCCTCTCTCAAAGAATCGACCTTTTGATGAAGAACGAGATCCTCTTTTGTCCTAGCCAGTCTAAAAATTAAAATAATAAGGGCTGAAAAAATAATCAGTAATACACCGAGAAATAAATAAATTACCATATAAGTTTTAAACTATTAGAATTTTTTAGGAAAATTCAAAAAAACCTAATGGGAATTACGAAGAACAGATTTTATCTCTTTATAAATATCATCCGCCGCTGCCATCTTTCCTTCTCCATAAACACCGCAAGCTAATTGTCCTTTTTGGGGAGGAATTATGATATATTTTTTTTCGGTTTTTAAATATTCTAAGTTCTTCTGGATAACGGGATTCTTCCACATATTATCATTCATAGCCGGAGCCAATAAGACTTTGGTCTTAACCGGCAAAGCGCAAACAACCGTAGTAAGCAAATTATCGCAAATACCGTTGGCTATCTTAGAGAGAGTATTGGCAGAAAGCGGCGCTATCACGCACAACTTAGCCCACTGAGAAAGGCTTATATGCCTAATATGGCCTTCGTTATAAGTTTGAAACATATCAACATAGACCGAATCTTGAGAAAGGCTTTGAAATACGACGGGATTAATCAATTTTGTGGCGTTTTCGGTCATGAGCACTTTAACCGAAAAACCGTCCTTAACTAAGAGACGAACCAAAATACAAGTTTTATATGCTGAGATACCGGCGCTTATTCCTACCAAAATATTCTTATTATTAGACGTCTTTACCATAATTACTATTTCTTTTAATGCTGGCCTTAAATATTATAAATCCCAATAGAAATGGATTATTTCAGAATAACCGTAATTACCTACCAAATTAAGCCGTCATTATTGTACTCTAAATTCCTAGCGGGGTAAACCTTAATTTAATGGCACTTTGAACCCTGGATAATTCTATTTAAATTATCTATAAGCGACTTCTTAGAATTAACTTTAATAACCTTGCCTTCGCGATTTATAATAAAACTTTGGTATTTCTTTTTTAGATCTTCCAAGGCATTAGCTACTACAAAATTGCTATCGTTTTTTCTTAAACTATCGTAAGCTTTTTTTATTATTCCTTCTCTATTTATTTCTAACTTAAATTGAATCAGAATAGATTTTTTTGCTAAATGCCTTATCATCTTTATTATTTTTTTAGCCGGTACTAATTTAAGATTTAGCTCCTTTTGCCCGGAAGAAATCTTCCCTTTGTGTACTCTTTTTAAGATATAATCGCTAACAGCTGCCATATGTATTATGGCATCAAAGCGTTGAATCTTTAGAATTTTTTTTAAGGCAGCGCCAAACTCGTCAAAAAAATGATAATAGATAGCCTTAACTTTTGTTATCTTACCCGTGCAATGAGGATTGATAATAAGGGTAACTGAATAACCTTTGGCTCTTAAGGCTTTTGTTAAATATAAGCCCATTTTCCCGGTAAAAATATTAGTTAATACCCTCACCTCGTCGATTTTTGTCCAAGTTGCCCCAGCAGTAACTAATATTCTTATTTGTCTTCTATTCTTTCGCATTTAATGATTATCTTTGATTTATCGTAGAATAATCCGCAATTGAAGAATTTTATCATAATTTGAAAGGCTATCAAAGCATAAAATAGCGTATTGGGAGGTAATTTCAATAAAAAACACTTAAAATTTTTTGCTTGAAAATAGCTAAAAATATGGCATAATAAGTAGCCTAGAGGAGGAAATATGGCAGAAGTAAGAATTGAAACTAACGAAGACTTTGAACGGGCATTGCGGGGTTTTAAACTCCAATGTAAAAAAGAAGGTATAGTAAAAAGGTTTCGAGAACGGCAATATTATACGAAACCGTCTCAAAAAAGGAGGGTAAAAAAGAGAAAACATTAAAAGGGTTTGTGCGAAGAAAACTAATTTTTGAAAAGGAGAAAAACGAAAATGGAAGATGAAAAAAAATTGTACATAGGTAACTTAGAATTTGGAGTAACTGAAGACGATCTACGCAAATTCATCGAAGAAAAAGGTCTAACAGTTCAAGAAGTAAAAATAATAAAAGATAAATTTTCAGGAAAATCGAAAGGTTTCGGTTTTGCCGAATTCGAAACTGAAGAGCAAGCTCAAAAAGCTGTTGAGGCGCTAAATGAGCAAGAATTAAACGGTAGGGCATTACGGGTAAGCAAAGCCCGGAAAATGCAGCCGAGAAGCGAAAAAAGAAATAATTTCGGAGGGGGACCCAACACCCGAAGATATAATAACAATAGATAATTATTTCTTTTATATAGATAAAGGCAGGAGTAAAAGCCGTTCACTCCTGCCTTTTCAATTTTCTTATCTTGACGCTAATCGACTAATAGCACATACCCTCAAAGGAACAGCGCAAACAACGGCGCTCTTCTTCATCAGGCTTAAAAGGTATTTCTGGATCCAGTATTTCCTGATATATAGCCTCAAGGGCTTTAAAACAAATCTTCATAATTTCCTCACGATAACCATAATCAGACTCTGAAATAAGAGGCCTTCTTTTTAAGGTTAAAATATTATAAAGTTCGGCATTCAGATTTCTTTCGGGAAAATCTTTTGATATGAAATAATAATATAAGGGTAGCTGAAAAGACCTTAGATTCTCTTTAATAGCAGCCCTAGTCATACTCATATTTTTAAGGTTAGTAAAACTGCGGGGATATATGTCACTACCACCGGTTTTATAATCTATAACTACGATGTTACCGTTTTTAAATTCATCCACTCTATCTACAGTATATACAAACTCTATCGGCTCACCTTTTAATTCTAAAGTATCTCTTCGTTCTGTCTCTAAAGAAATAATTTTTGAGATATCTCTTTCTTTTTCTTCAGCTAAAAATTTACGCATCCGGTCTTTTACGATTTTTTTTAAAAGAAATGAGTCTGATCTCATGCGTCGCGTAAGCTCTTTTTCAAATTTAACATCCATATTTTCAAAAAATTTATCTGTAAACTCTTTATTAATGACCGGACGCTTTCCTATAAATATCTTAAATTCTTCTTCTAGCAATTGGTGTATGAAATTACCTATGCATGGGGCATCGGGATCCTGAAGAAGTTCCTCACGCTTCTTAAGACCTAAAACATAGCGGTAATAAAACTCTAAAGGACAAGATAGATAGGTATTTAAACGACTTGCTGAATAAGTAGACTTTTTTAAAAGCTCTATCATTGAAGGGCTCTTTATGATTTCTATCTGCTTAAGATTAATTTTTATCGAAAAACTAGCTTTAAGTATATCTAAGGCTTCTAATTCTTTTAATTGTTTCTGTCTAGTCCATAGTAGCTCTTCAATGAACCGGCTTTTTTCTCTTTCCTGGTTTTCTTCATAAATAAGATAAGCGTTTTTGGCAGAACTTACTAAACGCATAAAGTGATAACGCTGGATCTCTTCTTCTTTTTCTAAGCGATTTAATCCTAAGCTTAGCATGACTTCCCGAGGTATCAAGGGCTCATAAATCTTTAGTTTTGGTAAGACCGCTTCGTTTAAATCCATAATTATAACATTATCGAAAGTCAAAGAGCGGGATTCCAGGAAGCCTAAAATTTGCATTCCTTTTAAAGGTGAACCAATGAAAGATACTTTTTCGCTCTGAAGCTTTTGCTGAAAAATGCTCCAAATTTCATAATAGTCAAAATTTTCTTGGCAAAAAGAACTACTTTTAAACTCTTCTATCACACTCTGCAGTTTATTTATAACTTTAATATTAAGGGGATAATCTAAAATCAAACTGTTAGCGATTAAGAAATTGAATAATTCTTCAAAAGCAGAAGTAAATTCCTTAAAGTTAGATATGTTATCCCAGATTTTAAACAGCAATTTGTGCAAATAGGCTAAAATTTCCCGGCAAATATCCGTATCTGCTTTTAAATCCATATTAGAAAGGGTATCGCAAGTTGCTTTATATATTCCGCTTTCCTCTTCAATCTCTGATAAAGTTAAGAATAAGCTTCCTCCTATTGAACTTTCTACTTCTCCCTGTAAAAACTCCTCTATTTTATGTATCATAACCCGCGTAATTGCCGGATTATAAGCTAATTGAAGATTTTTAATTAAGGGGTGCTTTAATAAATTCAAGTAATCTTTGGTGTAGTATTTATCCCCTCTTTTGCTTTCATGAACCCGCCATAAATACTCGAATAAAGTATATAAAGAACTCTGGCTTAAGGGGTACCCCATAGAAATATTTATTCCTTTCGCTAAAGACGAAATTTCGTTAAGAAGAGGTATAATCGCCTCGGGACGAGGTAAAATAATAGCGGTATTCTCTTTATTAGCTATTATTTTCTCATCTAAAATATTTCTGATTATACCGACTTGCGAATGCATATCGAAGCCTTTAAAAATAAAAAGATTAAACTTGTTAGTCTCATTATCGCTAGAATCAACAATAGCCTTAAAATCTTTGGTATTATTTTCTAGAACTGGCCAATCCTTGCGGCTTCCTTGGAAAAAACAGATGCCTTTATTCTTTTGACAAATATAGTTTATGATTTTTAATTCGGTCTTATGCAAATAAAAAAGATTACAAAATAATATAGTGTCAAATTGATTAAGATCGATCTTATTCATATTAGAAGCAAGAAACGAATAGAGCATTCCCCGCGAATGGGTATTTTTTTCTGCTAAAGCTTTATGATAGGCTTGCCGCAAAGTTACTATACTTTCTAATAAACGGTTAACAGCTAAAGGTATTTCAAAGCCTATTTGGGCACTCTTTTCTACTGTTCTTAAAGACTCATTTTTAATCTCTTCTAAATCTAACTGCTCTATGAAAGAAATTATTTCTTTAGCCCAAGGAAGAAAATCCTTAAAGGAAGATCGACCTTCTGTTAAATTAGGTACATATTTTTTAGCTAAAGTATAAATAAGAAAACAGGAATCTAACTCTCTCGGTATCAAGCTAGCCTTATCGCTAAATAAAACATTACTAATGAATTCTTCTATCGAAAATATCCGAGGCGGGATAAAACTGTTTTTCACTTTTTTTGCAAGTTCTCGACGTAGAAATAAAGCCGGACGTTTACCGCTGAACACGCAAGCTATCCGGCTAAAATCATTATCGTTATTACGAAAGTTATTCCAAATATATTCTGTAATTTTAGCGATAAAATCTTCGCCGAAATTATAAAAGATTGCCTGTCCCATAACTTCTTAACCTAAAATTTCTTCTTTGGAAACTTCTGCCAGATAAACAAGAAACCCTTTCACTATATGATTAGGATAAATATCTTTTACTATTAGCATATATTCTTTGATTTGGTTCCGGTATTCTTCGCTCTCTACATCCTTAATCTTAAAATCAACGACTAAAATTTGTTTTTTACTTACAATAAGCCTGTCTACTCGCTTTAAATCTCCAAACCTATTAGCTAGCTCTTTTTCGCAGTATACTCTAGCCTCACCGACATAAAATAGCTCTTTTAAATTTTGGCTAGTTAATATTTTTTCGAGTTTTTCTTTATAAATATTTATATTTTCAAAGATATTAAATTTAGTTTTCACATAGGTCAAAGCAAAATCTATAATTTTATCTAAATTATTGCCATCACAATTTCCTACTTGAGAAAGAATACTATGCATGATATTACCTTCTATCATCTTCATTCTATTTTTGATGGATCCGGCGGAATCAAAATCATCTTGCAGTAATAACGACCAATCTTTATAGATTTGAGGTGATAATTCCAATAAAGGATTAGAAATCTTTTTTGATGCTGAGTATTTCTTTTTACTCCCCAGTTCTCTTAAACTTTCTGGGATCATAAAAAAAGCTTTATTGATAGAAGAACCGCTTTTTCGGGGTATAAAAATATATAACTCGAATTTAGCCCGAGTTTGGGCTACATAAATATTATTTAGCTCATCAATACAGGCTTTTTTAAAAGCTTGTCTGTATTTTGTCTGAAGAAAAGGCGAATAAATTATATGGCTTTTAGTAATACGCTTTAATTCTAAGGTCAAAGCATCATGAGAATCGACATAAGAATTAATACCTTTACCGCCCGATGCCGGTTTAATATCTAAACGTAAAAAAGGCAAAATAACAACCCCAAACTCCAACCCTTTAGACTTATGAATAGTTAATACTTTTATGGAATTACCTGCGGTTATATTGACGAATAACTCGTCTTCGGGAGCATCTTTTAAATAATCGAGAAAATCTCCTAAACCTATGTATTCTTCTTCTTGGACTTTAATTAACTCCAGAAATTTCATAAAAAAAGCTTGGCTATCTATAAAATTCTTTACTAAATCGAACTGCTTATAAATATCTATTAATAACTCATAAGTTGATATAAAACCTACTTTTCTAAAAAGATTACTAAAATATTTTTCCCAAAATTCAGGATAAAATTTACGAAAAATATGATATAAAGACAAACTGTTGTTATTTGCCTTTCTGCGATAAGTGCTTAAGATAAACTCGACGATATCTTCTGTTTTTATTTTGGCGACCCTGCTAAAAATACTACCGAGGATAAAGGCAGCAAAATTTAAATCGTCTACGGGTGAGTGCAAAAATTTTAATAAAGAGACGAGTTCCTTTACCAGAGGATTTTTAATTACATTCAAAGTCTTATCGGACTCAACTGGATAATTGGCTTCAAGAAGCCAAGAAGTAATTAGCTCTACTTCGCGGTTATCACGGGCAAGTATTGCTATATCAGCGTAATTAAATCTTGTTTCTAAATCTTCGACTAATTCTAAAACTTTACTTCGCGTAATTTCTCTCTGTCCGGCTTGATCATTTTCACTGATAGGCTCTATATAAACATAACCATCGTTATTTTCTTTTTTATATTGCTGTTTAGCGTCTTTAAATATATTTAAAATTTCTTCAATCGCACCGGCCTCATTTTTTAGTTCCTTAGCTATTCCAGAAAGCTCTAAAAAATTAAGTAAATTTTCCCGGGAAAAAATTTTATTATTAAATTCTACTATTATCCGTTGGCTCCTCCAGTTTTTTGTTAAAGACATAGGTTGTACTTTAAAATGGCGGTATCTATTCTTTATCTGTTCAAAAAGCTCGACTTCTCCGCCACGAAACCTAAATATAGCCTGTTTTTTATCTCCGACGCAGAATAAAGAGCCTCCGCAAGCTAAACCTTCTTCTACCATCAATTCTAAGTTTTGCCATTGTAAAATGCTGGTATCTTGGAATTCATCTATTAAATAATGAAGAAAACGGGTTGCCAAACGGTAATATAATTCGGCTACGGTTACGCCTTCGCTACCAAAAAGATAACGCGCTTTCTGATTAAGCTCTTCCAAAAAAATAACGTCTTCTTTCCAAGATGCTTCCTGAAAATGCCCTCTTAGCTTTCCAAAAAGTTTTATGTAAGGATTATATGCTACTTCGGCATCTAATTCGATAAGTTTTCTTATATTTATACAAACTTTCTTCCACTGTTGCCGATATGTAGAATCACAAGTCTCCTCTTTATTCATCGGTACGGCAGAATGTTGAAAACTATTAGGCAAATTATCTATCTCAAAAATACTGTCATTTTTTTCTATAAAGTTTTTAAGAGAGTTAAAGGCAGTTTTATTCATTCCGCTGGGGGGATTTTTTATCAAATCTTTAATTTGGCTATAAATATGTTTTTTCTTTTTAATTACTTCTTCGCTACTTCCCTTAGCAAGTTTAAATTCTTTACCGTATTTATTCCCTAATTGAAAAAAGAATTTCATTAGCTCTTGAATGTCTTTCTTAGGAAACCAACTTTTTCTATTCTCAACAAAGAGATAATGTTCTAGAAACTCCTCTAAAAAATCAAATATCTCCGTATTGATAGTTGCCTGTTCTATTACTAAGTCTAAACTATAATTAAGTTGCCAATTATAATCTTTTTTTATTTTAAAATTGGCGGAACGGTTTATATTAAAAGCAGAACCTAAAAGCAAATTATTGATAAAACTATCTATGGTTTGTACCTGAAAAAAGTTATAACGCCTGGTAATTTCATCCATAAGGTAAAGGGCTTTTTGTTGAACTTTACTTTTATCAAAATTGAATAAAGCCATAATATCTTTTTCTTCCTCTTCATTACTAAAATCATCCAAAGCTATTTTTTTTAGAAGTTCTAAGATACGCTCTTTCATCTCAACCGTAGCTTTATTGCTAAAAGTAATGGCTAGAATATTCCTAATTATCGGTTGATTAAAATAAGGTTGGAAATTTATTGCCAATTGAAGATAACGTTTAGCCAAATAATAGGTCTTACCAGAACCGGCAGAGGCTTCGACTATAATGACTTGGGAGGGATCGATGATTTTGTCACTTTGGTTAGGCATTAATACCTGTTTATTTAAAGGTATTGATTACTACTTTATAAATTTTAGAAAAAATTCTCCCTCATTTTCTTAAAGTAATAGGCAGCAAAATTCTTCTCTTTATCTTCTTCGATATCTATTATTTCTCCTCCGCAAAAATAACCATTTTCGGAATCTATAAATTCTGACCAAGTAACTATCATTTTTAACTTTACGGAATCTAGCTCATCGGGAATGAAATAATCGATAAAAAGAACCTGGCCTACCTGCCACTCCATTTCCGAAGAAAAACATAGGCCCATAAGAGTAAAGTTTCTACTTTTAGCATTATAAAGCTTTCCCACTTCGCTTAGCGGCCTTATTTCCAAGAAATCTCCTACCTCTACTCTTATTAAACTTCTCTTATTATTTTCCATCTAGTTTTCCCCTTCTAATTTTTCAAGATGTAAAACATCTTTCAAAGGCCGTTTAGGTAAATGTAAGATATTCTTGCTATCAAGCCAATATCTGATATTTAAAGAATTACTTTCTAATTTAGGTGATTCGGCTGGGAATCCTGCAGCAATTAAAGAGTCCAGTTCATAACAATCCGGGATTTTAAAAAAAACTTTTAAGGCCTTTTTATCGATGGAAGCAATCCAACAAGTGCCTATTCCATAAGATAAAAATGTCAAAATTAGATTTTCGGCAGCTGCTCCTATATCACGTTTATCGGGAGTTGGAGACTTTTTTAAATTAACTAAAATGAGAATATATAGCGACGGCTCTTGATTTTTATTGGGGACTCTTTTTGGCCAAATATAATTAGCCCAGCGAATATGAGAGGAAATTTTCTCTCTTGCGCTTTTATTTTTTATTACTAAATATTCTATAAACTGTAAATTTGCCGCTGAAGGAGAAAGCCGTGCAGCATTTATCGCTTTTCTAACTATACTTAAAGAGATTTTTTTCTGCTTAAAAAGCCTTATTGACCTCCGACTCAATATCAAATCGTATAAACTAATATCGGGCTTCATAAAAATTTAAAACTTAATAGCAAGGATAACCTGAAATAATAATGTCCTCTTTTATCCGATTAATTTTAATATCTTTTATAAAAGGAGCGAGCTTAGGATGAGAAAACCCTTTCGCTCCTACCGAAGTCAAAGCATTCCTACCACCGATGATCTTAGGAGAAATAAAAAAATAGGCTTTGTCTATAAGCTTACTAAAAAAGAACCTTCCTAGAGTTTCTGAGCCTCCTTCAACAAAAATAGACATTATCCCCAACTGGTAACAAATCTTTAAGATATTCCTTAACGGTAATTCTCCTTTGTTATCCTTCAAAAAGAAAATTCGTACCGAGGAAGGTATTTTTTTAGATTTTTGTTTACTCTTTTCGGAAGAAAAAATTACCAATTTATCGGGCACTTCTTTTAGAATAAAAGAATTTGACGGTACAATCAATTCCGGAGAAATTATAATTTTTAAAGGGTCTTTCTTTACTCCTCTTAAACGAGGGTTGTCTTTAATAAAAGTGTTGGAACCAATTAAGATGCCGTCGTATCTATCTCTTAACCCTTTAGCAAATTTTCTGCTTGAAGCCGTAGTAATCCATTTAGAAATCCCGTCTGAGGTAGTAATCTTTCCATCCAAACTTTGAGCTATTTTAGCTACTATAAAAGGCTTATTTTCTTTCATATTTTTAAAAAAGATTTCATTTAATTGTTCGGCCTCTCTACCAAGTATGCCTACCTTAACTTCGATGCCTGCAGATTTTAACTTTCTTATCGATTTCCCTTCTACTTGAGGATTAGGATCTTTAGTCGCTATTATTACTTTCTTTATCTTTCTGGCAATTATCTGCTCTATACAAGGAGGGGTTCTACCATAATGGCAACAAGGTTCTAAATTAATATACAAAGTCGAACCGGTAATATCCTCTTTTACTTTCTTTATAGCCTCAATTTCAGCGTGGGCTAATCCGGCACGTCGGTGGAACCCTCTTGATAGTATTCGGCCGTTCTTAACAATAACAGCACCGACTAAAGGATTTGGCGATACTGCCCCTTCGGCTTTTTTGGCCAACTTAAAAGTCTCTTTCATTAAGTCGATATCGTTAAGCATTTTTTCATATCCTCAATCCAACTGTAAGGAATTACTGCCGACCCTATAAAAGTATATTGTTTATAACTACCATGGGCATCGGAACCGCCGCAACGAAGAAGATTAAAACGGTTAACCATGCCTTCATATAGCGAAGATTTAGTAGTCGACAAATTAGGATAAACTACTTCTAAGCCATTCAATCCTAAAGAAATAAATTCTTCTATCCAACTTTGATTAGAAATCATATGCGGATGAGCTAGGAAGGCTAGACCACCATAACTTTTAATAACCTCTATAGCTTCTTTTACCGAATATTTAAAACGAGCTATATAAGCGGGCTTACCCGGCGATAAATACTTTTTAAAAGCCATACTTAAGTTTTCAACTTTTTTCTTTTCCACTAAATATAAAGCCAGATGCAACCTGGTGGGTATTGCCCCCTTTATCTTAGATAATAATTCTGCCTTATCTACCGAAACCCCCAAAGCATTTAGCTTATCGGCCATAGATGAAATCCTTTCTAACCTTATAGTCTTAATTTTCTGAAGCTCCTTTTTTAATTCTTTATTGTTAGTATCAATGAAATAACCCAGAATATGTACTTCAGTATCTTCGTAGTTAGCGCTTAGTTCTATTGCCGGAATTAATTCTATGCCGTAAGTAATGCTATATTTTTGTGCTTGTTCAAAACCATCGAGAGTATCATGATCGGTGATAGCAATACAGACAAGTTTCTGCTGCTTAGCTTCTTTAAATATTGCTTCTAGCGGCATATCACTGTCGGAAAAAACAGAGTGTATATGTAAATCACAATTCTTTGGCAATTCTGGCATAAATTTATTCTCTTATTTTTTTAAGTCCGATCTTACGTCTCTAATGATAGTAATTACTTCGCCGTTATCTCTATCGATGAAAATCCAAAAAAGCGGCTGTCTACTTTCATCGTATCTAAAAACTACATATATAGACTGATAATTACGTTGTAATAGCAACGAATATTCTTTAGGCAATACCCCTAAATAATTAAGATAACTTTGCCATTTTTCATTACTATCATCATAAATAATGGAAACATTTTCTCTGTTATAACCTAATTCATAAGCTTTAGCCATAGCTAAGGCAATAAGCTGCTGTCTAGATAATTCTTGCTGAGCATAGAGATTAAATAAAAGAAACGATATTATAAAAATTAATGCTATCGATACTAAAATTATCTTAGCCATTATTCTTGAATTTTATAGGATTTAAGTTTTCTTTACTTCGGACTTATATATTTTGTCCAAAACTCCGTTAACAAAACGAGGGGAATCTATATCACCAAATCGTTTAGCTAACTCTATAGCTTCATTTATAGATACTTTGGGAGGTATCTCATCTAAAAAAAGCAATTCAAAACAAATCATCCTTAAAATATTGCGGTCGATGATTGCTAAACGTTCTATACCCCAATTTTTTACATATTTCTTAATTAAAAAGTCGATTTTTTCTTTATTCTTGATTACACCTTCAAGTAATAAAGAAATAAAATCAATGCTTTCTTGTTTCTGAGGGTAAGTTTCTAGGTAAGCCTGGAGGGCTTGATGGAAATCAGCTTTAGAAATTTCTATCTGATAAAGAAGACATAGAGCTACTTCTCTAGCTTTAGACCTTAAACGCATTCCATTAATTGTCAGAAATTACGGCTAAATTATTAAATTTGTACAAAAATATTTGCCATCTCTAAAGCTGAAAGAGCAGCATCCCGGCCTTTATTACCTTGTTTTGTCCCTGCTCTTTCTACTGCTTGTTCAACGG
>JAGOLA010000091.1 GCA_017994375.1 Candidatus Omnitrophota bacterium
CTCCTTGGTTATGCCATAATTCTTAAAATAGTCTAATTGCTGCGGAAAAGCAGTTCTTTCGTCACGTTCAAATTGCATCCGTAAAACATTAACGGCATCTGCCCCTCTTAAACCTTCTTCGATGTCATAAGTTATTTCTACACCCATCTTTTCTATTTCTGGCGGCATTAATGTTTTCGGTGCGCAGACTTTTACTTTGGCACCTAACTTAACCAGACCCCAAATATTGGAACGAGCTACCCGAGAATGACCGATATCCCCCACTATACATACGCAAAGGCCTTGGATCTTTCCTAACTTTTCTTTTAAAGTCAAAATATCCAACAAAGCCTGGGTAGGATGTTCATGCCAACCGTCTCCGGCATTTACCACATTAATATTCAGGTGTTTAGCCAACATGGCGGCTGCTCCGGAAGCGCTATGCCGGACTACAATAATATCGGCTTTTAAAGCTTCGATATTTTTACCGGTATCGATTAAGGTTTCCCCTTTCTTAGCGCTAGAAACTTCGGCGGCAACATTTATTACATCTGCCGATAATCTCTTAGCTGCTACTTCGAACGAAATCCTGGTACGCGTGGAAGGCTCATAAAATAAGTTTACTACTGTTTTACCTCTTAAAGCCGGAACTTTTTTTATCTCGCGCTTAGATACTTCCTTAAAAGATTCGGCCGTAGCTAAAATAGCCTCTATTTCTTCGCGGCTTAACTCTTCTAAACCTAATAAATCTTTCCTCTGCCAGGTCATTTTCCCTTTAAAATTAAAACCTCATCACTATGATCAAGCTCGGATAATCTTACATCCACAGATTCTTGTGCCGAAGTGGGAATATTTTTACCCACGAAATCCGCTCTTATCGGTAATTCTCTGTGCCCGCGATCAATTAAAACTAAGAGCTTTATTCTTTTAGGCCGGCCAAAATCCATAATTTCGTCTAAGGCCGCTCTTATAGTCCGGCCGGTAAAAAGTACATCGTCTATCAATATTATTTCTTTATCTTTTACGTCAAAATCTATCGAGGTCTTTTTTACTACCGGTTGCTGCCCGATAACTGTCAAGTCATCGCGATAAAGAGTAATACCAAGTATCCCTAACGGAGGTTCTTTCTGTTTTAACTCTTTTATTATTTTTTGAATCCTTTTAGCCAAATATACTCCGCGAGTCTGGATACCGATTAAAGCTAAAGTTTGGATATCGTCATTTTGTTCTACTATCTGGTGAGTCAACCGATATAAAATCCGGCTAATATCTTCGGAAGATAATATTCTTTTTGCTTCTTGATTGTCGTTCATAAAAAATAAAAACCCGTTCTTTTTAAGTTTAGAACGGGCTTTTTTATTTCTGAAATTTTCATATTAATCCTTGCCGACCTCACTGGACCGGCTTAAAGGTAAAGTAACTATATACTTTAAAGCTCTTCCTGTCAAGAAAAATATCTTTATGCCATCTTGGGCCTAAAATAAGGCGTAAATAAAGGGGGCTACTGTTGAGCTTTCGGCAAAAATAATCAAAATGCTTAAAAGTGCCAAGAAAATAACTATTGGCAGCAGCCACCACCTCTTGCGGACCCGTAAAAAATCCCAAAATTCCTTAATAATAGCTAATTTACTCATAATTTTTTGGCCTCCGTTTTTTTATTATCCTTTTTTAAATTAACCGAGTATTTTGCGAGGAATCAAAATTGCCGTAAATAGTCCTCGCTTTTAAAATCCTGAGGAGATTTTTCAACCCAATAAGTGTCAATACTCTTATCTATTTTTAAATTTAAAAATTTCTTTCCGGTCAATTTGGCTAAAAGTCCTATCGGAGTGAGCACCAGAAAAAATAAAAGGCTTAAGATTAACCGCGTCATTATCCAGCCCAATATTAAAGATAAAAACATCCAGGCTTTATAGACAAACTTTAATTGACTTTTGAAATATCGCCCAAGGATTAAAAATAAAAAAGCCAACCCCAAAAAATAAAGATAAATACTTTTCTGGCGCCAAAAAAATAATAGTCCTAAAAGAGCAAAAACAATTACCATATTTTTGGCAAACTTCTTTAATTCCCAACTCGTACCTTTAATATCTTTTAATTCTTCTAACATAAGGCATTTAATCTAATTCATATTCTCGCAACCAATCAATGTCTTTATCCAGCGGTTTCTGTCCTTTTTTCTCAATTAAAAAATTCCCCAAGAGCAAATAATCCATATTAGTTCTCATAAAACAGCGAAAGGCATCCTCGGGACTGCAGACAATTGGCTCTCCTCTGACATTAAAAGAGGTGTTGATGATTACGGAATGGCCGTATTTCTGGCCAAAAACCTCTATCAAGCGGTGAAAAAGAGGATTGTCTTCCTTATTTACACTCTGAATACGTGCCGAATAATCAACGTGCGTTACTGCCGGAATTTTTGAGCGTACTAAATGTAGCCGCTTAAGCCCAAAGAGATTTTCTTCTTCCGAAGATAAAGGGTTGCGGATTTCTTTCTTGACCGGAGCTACTAAAAGCATATAAGGACTTTCTCGATCAAGATCAAAATAATCCGATATCTTTTCGCTAATAACAGAAGGCGCAAAAGGCCTAAAACTTTCCCGGAATTTTATCTTAAGATTCATCTTCTCCTGCATGTCTATTGATCGGGCATCACCGATAATAGAGCGGTTACCTAAAGCCCGCGGCCCGAATTCCATCCTTCCTTGGAACCAACCGATAACTTTCTGCTCAGCAATAAGATCAGCTACAACCTGCGGGATATCATCATCGTTTATCTGCTGATAAGAAATATCATTTCGCTGTAAAAAGTTTTTTATGTCGTTAAAAGAGTACGCCGGGCCTAAATAAGATGCTAGTTGAGAATCCTTCTGGTTATCACAAAGCCTCTTATTACCTAAATATTGGTACCAAGTAGACAGTGCTGCCCCAATGGCTCCTCCGGCATCGCCAGAAGCCGGCTGAATCCAGATATTTTCGAAAGGGCCTTCGCGTAAAAGACGGCCGTTAGCAACACAGTTCAAAGCTACTCCTCCAGCTAAACAAAGGTTTTTAGATTTAGTTTTCTTGTACACTTGGTTGGCCATTCGCAACATTATCTCTTCGGTAACTTCCTGCACTGACCGCGCTAAATCCATGTCTCTTTGCCTTAGCCCAGATTCTGGCTTACGCGGCGGGCCGCCAAAGAGATTATGAAAATTTTGATTGGTCATAGTTAAACCGACGCAATAATTAAAATACTTCATATTTAATCTAAAAGAACCGTCTTCTTTTAAATCCAAAAGCTCATGGAGTATTTTTTCTTTATAGACCGGCCGGCCATAAGGAGCTAACCCCATCACTTTATATTCGCCGGAATTTACTTTAAAGCCGGTGTAGTAAGTAAAAGCTGAGTATAATAAACCTAAAGAATGAGGAAAGTGCAATTCGTAAAGAATTTTTATTTTATTATCTTCTCCTTGACCAAAACTAGCCGTGGCCCATTCTCCTACGCCATCTACAGTTAAAAATGCTGACTCATAAAACGGTGAGGGGAAAAAAGCTGAAGCCGCATGAGCTTGGTGGTGTTCAGTGAATAGTATTTGGCCTGGAAAACCCGTGGCTTTGGTAATCAACTCCTTTACCCAAAGCTTCCTTTTAAGCCATAACGGAATAGCTTTGATAAAAGAGCCAATTCCTAAAGGGGCATAGGCTAAATAAGTTGATAAAATACGCTCAAATTTCAAAAAAGGCTTATCATAAAAAGCTACAAAATCTAACCGGCTTGGTTTGATATCGCCTTCCTTTAAGCAGTAAGCTATGGCTTCCTTGGGATAAGAAGAGTCGTGTTTTTTCCTTGAAAAACGCTCCTCTTGCGCAGCAGCAATAATCATACCATCGCGCACTAAGCAAGCAGCGCTATCATGGTAAAAAGCTGAAATACCCAAAATATTCATACTTTCTAAGCCTGCTAATTATTATCGATAACCATTACGAATTCACCCTTAGGTGTTTTAGCCTCTAAGCTCGCTTTTACTTCACTAATTTTACCTCTTATAGTCTCTTCGTAAATTTTGGTCATTTCTCTAACCAAAACTACTTCTCTGTCGCCAGTAATTTCTTGCAGTTGAATTAAAGTATTTACGAGACGGTGTGGGCTTTCAAAAATAATTATGGTACTTTTAGCAAGGAAGGCTTCTCTTAGAACTTTATTTTTTTTCCCTTTTTTCCGTGGTAAAAAACCTAAGAAGAGGAATTTATCTGAAGATAACCCGCTCAATAGCAAAGCCGTTACTACGGCACTAGGACCGGGCACAACGCTAAAGCTAACTTTTTCTTCCAAACATTTTTTTATTAAATAGTGACCGGGGTCGGATATGGCCGGCGTACCAGCATTAGAAACTAACGCTATGTTCTTATTTTTTTTTAGTTCTTCGATGACCCAGGAAGTTTTCTTTATTTCGTTATAAGCATAAAAGCTAATTGGTTTTTTATTTATGCCAAAATGCCTAAGAAGTTGACCGGTCTTTCGGGTATCCTCACTGAGAATAAAATCAACGGCCTTTAAAACTTCTAAGGCTCTTAAGGTGATATCTCCTAGATTGCCTATCGGAGTAGCGACTAGATACAACATAACGAGATCTATTCTACTGTGACTGATTTTGCCAGATTACGCGGTTGGTCGATTTCGCAACCTAAATTTTTTGCTACAAAATAAGCGAATAACTGCAGACAAATAGCTGCCAGAAAAGGAGCCAAGTCGGTGTTTTTATACCGAGGAATATAAACTACCTGATCGCTTAATAAATTAGCTTCTTCGTCTTTTTCGCTTAGAATAGCTAATACTTTGCCTTTGCGAGCTTTTATTTCTTGGATATTAGAAACCATTTTTTCGTATAATTCGTCTTGGGGTGCTATACACACTACTGCTC
>JAGOLA010000092.1 GCA_017994375.1 Candidatus Omnitrophota bacterium
GAATTTTTTCTGACCCTGGCATGCGGTAGCCGTCGTCAGGGTTGTTGGAAAAGTCACGAGCTCGGCTACCGCATGCCGGCTAATTTAAAGGGAAATAGCGAAAATTAATGCACACTTCATCCGCAAGACAATCCTTGAGCCCATAGTAATTATTTGCGATTGTTAAAGAATTAAAATATAAAATATTTTGACCTCTTTTCTGTATAATCCAGCTTTAAAGCCATAGCTACAACATACCTCATCTACCTCCCCTATCCTTGTCCGAGAAAAATTTAAGATTTTAAGCCAAAAGAGCATAGCTCTATATTACATAAGGATTTTCACTGCCTTAAAATCTGTCTTAAAATATTTTTAAGACAATGGAATAATTTAAGGCAACTAAACTCATTGGGAACAAAGAGAAATCCTCATTTTGTCTCAAAACTTTAAAATTACTTACCACACGGGGTATAGGTGAGATGTGGGTATACATATCTATCGTTTTATTCAATCTTAAAGCGTTCACAAAGGTCAGCAAAGTCTTTCAAATTTACGATATAAACCCGCTTCTTTTCAAAGTCTAATCTACGCTGTTCAGATACCACCTTAACCCGCTTGAGCCTGCGGGTAAGTAAGTTCGTCTTTTCGATCCAGTCAAAGTCCTCGGTAGCTTTAAAATACTCAAGCACTCTGGCGGCTTCAAATACCTTGGTTTCAGTGCCATCATTTAAAGGGGTAAGCTCATCAAGCATAGCCTTTAAGACCGTAAGCAGCTTATAGGTCTCGTTCTGGGAGATATTATCGGATTGTTTTTCTTCTAAAGATTTCCTGATTAAAGCTTCCATGGCGGTAGTTAAGTTCTTGTTGTGAGAGTAAGTATCCACCAAATTGGCCAAGAGAAATATCGGCTCCCAAATATCCAGTTCCCGGTTATTCAAATGGCTCATGTTTTTAAGTATTTCCGGGTCTAGTTTATGGTAATTCTCCGCTATTTCTTTAGCGTAAGTTAAAGCAAAGACATAAAGATCATCCCGGATACTGCGCTGGAGCTCGATTATTTCAGGGGTTTCTTTGTAACGTTGGACGGTTTCGTTGTCTTTTTTACGTAACAGCGGAATGCGCACAGTGCGGTCCTGCAAAATATCATCGATTTCGTTTATCCCGGCAAACATCTTTGGTGAATACGCGGTATAAGCTTTAACTACAAATGAGCCTTTACTGGTAGATTCAGTGCGTTTTACTACCCCGGCTTTGTTAAAACCAGCATTAAGCAGGCTGATTACTGAGCCGTAAGTATCTTTATCGCGCTTTCTTAGTTGCTCAACTTCATCGATAAACATGGTAATCAGGTTATTTGAGATATCCCGAAAGATTACTGATTCTGTGGGATTAGTGATAAGTTCGGCATTAAAAGCAATGGATGAGAGTATCTCCATTAAAAGCGTTTTGCCAGAGCCTTTTTCCGCATTTAGCCAGACATAGGGATAATACCTAAAGAGCATAAACACATAGGTTCCCATAACCCACAATGTTGCATAGGTTAAATAGGCTTCGTCCGGAAAGCAGATAAAACGTTTGATGTAGCCGTAAATCTTTTGATAGAGTTCCTGGATATTTATTTCATACTTACCCTCAAGGAAGAAGCCAATACCCTTAGCAGAAAACCTTGTCAAATCAACAGTATCGTATTTAAGAATAAAACCTTCTTTAACTGCGTCATTGAGGTTAAATAAGCGTTTATCCGAAACAAGAAGAAAAATTTCATCTTTTACCTTAACGCTAAAGCTCATTAAGCCATCGTTATAGTCTTGAGCCGGATGAATTACTTTATTTGCTTCTTCATGGCTTAGTATCTCAAGAAGCTCTATTTTATTTAAAGATTTTTTGATTTCATTATTCTTTGCTTTTTTACGATAGTCTTCTAAAACTTTCTCATAGCTTTTCAAGTCGTCATTGGTGAATTTAAAATGTTCTTTGACGGTGTGCTTAAGCAAAACATTTGCCTCGATAATGGAAAGCTCTGCCATCTCCTTTAATAACGGCTCTAGCAGCTGGGGAAGCTTTAGGGCCGGCGAATCTTTCGGGATTAACTTAATTTTTTCTTCAAGCGCAGTTAATTTATCTTCATTAAGGTTTATATTTGGTTTTTCTGCTTCTTGTTCGATAATAAAGCCATACTTTTCTTGAGCAATCCGTTTTGCTTCAAGAAATTTATTTCCCCGCAGGCCACCGCTAACTGCTTCCTGGCACGGGACTATGCCCTCCAATACGGCAATAAGAGATAATGCGCCACCGCCGGAATGACACCGAAAACAATGCCAAACGTTCTTTTGAGGGTTAACTACAAAATTGTTATGATTGGTTGAGCCGTGGATAGGATGGCTACAGACAAGCTGTTCGCCAACTTGTCTGGCAAAAATATTTTTCTGTTTTAAAATATCGATGATATTTATACCGCTTGAATCCGCTACTATCTCACCTCTGTCCACTTCGATATCTTCTTTTGCCATATCTTTAGCTATATACTCGTTAAGCGCAGAATAGACTTGCTCTTGAGTTACCTCGGCAATTTCAATATCTTTGACAACGCGATATCTTGTACCTTCCTCTGGATGAATCGAACCAGGACCGACAGTCTGTGAACCATGAGACCTGATTTCACCATGCGGAATGTTATCTTTTTTTAAAACGATAGTCTTACTTTTTATTTCTTTGCAGATAAAATAATGATGATAAGCAAAGCGGGAACTTTTAATCGTAAAGGTAAGAGGAAGCCTTTCTTGGATGATATCAAATAATTCTAAAGTATCGGCATCGATAATAATAAGATCGCCGTAGCCTCCGATAACACCATAATTATTACCTTGATCGATCCAGGATTGGATATCTTTATAGGAATAGGGCTTATTCGGCCAGTTATATTCAAAAGCTTTTTTTGTATGCCCTTCAAGTTTTACAAAAGCAAAAATATCCTTTTGCAGTCTAAATGGGATTATAGTTTTTGCCATTTCCATATCAATGTCTCCTTACCTTACATATCTATACATTAAAAACCATGGTCTTGAGGTCCTGAATCGCATTTTTAAAATCGGTAATGCTGACTAAGCCGTCATTAAAGAATTCTTCGATAAGTTTTTTCCTGTCAGCTCGATCATCGAAGATAAAAACGAATTTATTCCCGGACTTTTGCTTATCGACAAGCCTTAAGCCTTTGGCTTTAAGATAAGCTGCAAAGTAAAGATCGCTTGTGCTATAAGTTGTTTTTTCCAACATCCTCTTCGCCTTCTAAATTTTTCTTTACCAATTTCATATTATTTTCGGCTAGAAATTTACGAGCTATAATTCTGGCAAGAATCCGCAAACCCTCTCGATTATAGTCGTTGTTATTATTACTTATCTCTACCTTAGAATCGTTCACTGCGCCTCTTTAACCTTTGATGCTAAATAAATCATCGAAGCTGTGTTCCGGTAAATTGCTCATAATTTTTTCGCGTACTTTTGGAGAAGGACAGCGAAAACCATCCATAAGCTGCGACATATAGCCGGAACTTACCTCTATCCTGTGAGCAAACCAGTTCTGCGATTTGTTTTTACGAATCAGAATTCTCTCAAGAGATTTGTTTTTAAGGTATACTTTCATTTTGCTCCTTTTTCTCAAATGTTATATTTTCTACTAACAATTATAATACAAGAATATACCTTGTCAATAACTTGTTATATTTTTTACTTGCATTTGTTTACAAACCATGGTATATTTTTTCTCAAGAAAGGAGGATATGCCGTGCGTAGAAAAACTAAAGAACCCTATATGTTTGGCAGTTATTTAAGAGAATTACGTGAGAGAAAGGGCGTTACGCTAAAACAGGTGGAAAAAGCTACCGGTCTTTCTAATGCTTATATCTCGCAACTTGAAACCGGCGTGCGCCGAAGACTTCCCGCTCCCGACAGATTAAAGATACTGGCTGATTATTTTAATGTAACAATTAGCGAACTGCTTGCGAAAGCCGGGTACGTAGATTCAGGAGAAATCAAAGAAACTTTTGAACAGAAAATCGAAAAGGCATTTGTCCATGTTATTAACGATCCTGATTTTAAATATGGTACTCGAGTGAAAAAAGAATACGATCTTGACACTAAGCGCTTCATTGTCGAAATGTACGAAAAGGCTACAGGAAAAAAATTGTTATGACCGAAACCACTAATCTCAATGGAAGACTAGAAGCATTTGTTAACTCACTTCTTCAGGAAACTAATCTTAGCCCTACTGCAATCGCTAGAAAATTTTCGTCATTTCATAAACTATCCTCTCCTCCGGACTATCGTTCGGTTATAGATGCAGGATTTGATTTCGTAAAGCATTTTGAGTTAGCCGATAATATGCCTCCTGAGTTAAGAGGATTCCATTCTATCTATAATGGTCATGTGCAAATAGTTCTAAAAAACCATGAGCGGACAGGCGCAATGCTTCATACAATACTGCATGAAATATTTGAAATAATTATTACGAAGCTTAACGAAAAGAAAGTACCTCCTTATAAACTTACTCACTATAAAACTAACCTCTTTGCGGCATCAGTGTTAATGCCTAAAGAGGTATTTTTTGAGTTTGCTTTAAAGTCTGACTTAGATTTTCTGACTATCCATAATCATGAAAAATATATTCATTTATCGTTACAGTCGCTCCTGCTTCGGTTGAGTTATTTATTCGGGCTAAATAAAATTTCTTACTTTGGAGTAATCGCTGAAAATAAAAAAGCAAATTACCATCAAAACTACCCATTAGACCGTAATGCATTTAATAATTTTGAAATGAATACTATTGTTC
>JAGOLA010000093.1 GCA_017994375.1 Candidatus Omnitrophota bacterium
GTTAATAATAGTAGATGACGGCTCTACCGACAATACAAAAGAAAAATTAGCAAACTTTTTATCAAAAGAAAAGATAAAATACCTTTATCAGCCGCATGGTGGAGTATCTAAAGCCAGAAATAAAGGGATAAAAAACTCCCAAGGAAAATATATTGCCTTTTTAGATTCGGATGACCGCTTCTGCCAAGAAAAATTAGCGATAACGCACTCTTATATCCAACGATATCCGGATTATAAGATATTTCATACCGAAGAAATCTGGTACCGCCGCAGTGAATTGTTAGAACAAAAACTCTATCATAAAAAACCCCACGGGCAAGTCTTTGAAAAAGCAATAAAGTCTTGTTGTATAAGCATTTCTACAGCCGTAATTAAAAAAGATGTTTTTAAAGAAGTGGGCTCCTTTGACGAAAGACTCTTAGCCTGCGAAGATTATGATTTCTGGTTAAGAATAAGCTCTAAATTTTTGGTTTATCTAATACCACTTTATCTTACTATAAAAGAAGGAGGAAATCCTGATCAACAGTCAAAAAGATACCAAGCTATGGATAGATACCGAATATATGCTATTAATAAATTATTGAAAACTAAAGAATTAAAAGAAGAATACCGTTTATTAGCTTATGAGGAACTAGCCAAGAAGTGTCTCATCTATATAAAAGGAGCTTTAAAAAGGAATAAGATAAAAGACGCTCAGTATTACCAAAATTTGATTAACTATTGGTCTAAAGAAAGAAATTAAGGGTTATTGCTTAAGGTGATTATAAAAATGATATTAAAAAATTTAAAAAGCATTATAGAAAATAGTTTTGGTTTTCGGCTCAATAAAAATCAGTTCCGCGATGTCGAAAGGCTAATATTTGAAATTAGGCGTAGCCAAAATACTACCTTGGAAGATATAATCGGCAGTTTAAAAAAATTGGTTAAAATCGAAAAAATTTCGGGAAAAAATAAATTTTTTATCTTAAGAGAAGAACTTATTAGACGTCGCTTTCCTATGACTTCTACGAGACAAAAAATTAACGCTCAGGATATATTCCTAAATAATGTGCCTGTCCCACTTGCTTTGAAATGGCCAGTAAAGAAAAAATTTTTGCCTTTGACTATTTTTGCGGAAAAAAGCGTGCAGGATTCTCTTCTGCTAAAGAATTTTCAAAAACATTACCCCAAGACTCCTGTTAAAATTCTTAACCATTATACCGACTATCTTAAAATCAATAAATTTAACCTAACGGAATTAAAAAAACCTTTGGTTTTTATCATAAAAGAAAAATGGGATTTTTTAAAACCCTGCCCTTGTACTAAATACCATCTGCGTTGCGGTTACTGGATATTTAACCTTGGCTTTGGCTGCCCTTATGATTGCTCTTATTGTTTTCTTCAGCAATATTCTAACTTTCCAGGAATAATTCTTCCGGCTAATTTAGAAGATTTTTTTGAGAAATTTGACCACTTTAACCAAAAATTAAGCTCTCCAATTAGAATCGGAACTGGAGAATTCTGCGACTCATTAGCTTTAGATGAGATAACCGAATATTCTAAAAACCTGATACCATATTTTAAAAATAAGAATGTTTTCTTTGAACTAAAAACTAAGAGTGCTCAAATTCAAAATATCTTAAGTATCGAACCAGCTGATAATATTATCGTCTCTTGGTCGCTTAATCCTCAAAAGATAATTCAAACCGAAGAAAAAGGGGCTCCTTACCTGTTAGAACGTCTAAAAGCCGCACAATTAGTACAAAAAAAAGGCTATCGCATCGGTTTCCACTTTGACCCTATCATACCTTTCGACAATTGGGAAAATCTCTATAAAAACACTATTGAGTTATTGTACGGCCACCTCAAAGCGCCTTTTGCCTGGATTAGTTTAGGGACTCTACGCTGTAACCGTAGGCTAAAAACAATAGTAGAACAAAGAATACCAAAGACTAATATTTTTTATACCGAACTGCTTAAGGGCGAAGATAAAAAGCTAAGATATCCTAAGTTTATTAGAAAAAATATTTATAACACGATAATAAAACACTTAAGAAAATATGATGCCAAAACGCCAGTGTATTTATGTATGGAAGATAAAGATGTCTGGGATGTTTTAGGTAAAAGTTTCAATAATACCTCTGAAATCGAAAGATATATACTTAACTGGAAAAATAAATCTGTTATTTAATATATCGGTTGATCAATAAAAAACAAAAACAATTAAGGATTAATATTTTCGTTCTATCTCGGTACCGGGATAGTAATGTTTAAGTATTTCTTTATAACTGTAACCGTCCTTGGCCATCTTAACTGCTCCCTGCTGAGACATACCTGCGCCATGACCAAAACCTCCTCCCCAAAAAATAAGTAGTTTAGGTTTATGCTGCGAAGAGAATTTTATTTCTACTTTAAAAGCACTGCTTTTTAGCTGGTCAAAATATTCTCTTATTTGTAAATCGCCTTTTAATGTCTTTTTGCTATCGGCGGTAACGATATCTATTTCGCGATAACGAAAACACTCTCTCTTCTCTTTAGGCAAAATAGACTGTAATTTACTTATCTGCGGGCTCAAAGCTATCGACATATCCTCGGTATCGTAAACCCTTTGCCAACGAAACTTATCTTGAAAATCGTAGGATGAAAAAGTATCCGGTGAATTCAAAAACCAAAGTTCTTCTTGATAAGAAGATACCGGTAATTTTCCCTTTTTAGCGTCAATTGTATTAGTTAAATACTCTGATTGCCCAAAAACATCCGAAGATAAACACCCTCCGGAATTAGCATGATAAAAAGCTTCTATAACTTTGCTGTTGTAAGTAATAACTTCACTATGAGTACTTCGTACTGCCTCGTTAGTCGAAGGCGTCTCGGCGGATAAACCTTGATAAACCTGACAATGTACATCAGCACAAAAATCGAATCCTTCTTTACGATGACGGCCCATATTGCGTATAGCAATAGTCCTGGCAGCTATTGCTTGTGCTTTTAAAGCTTCCAGCGGAGAATCTGCCGGCATCTCGGCCGATAAAACTCCGTAGAGATACTCTTCTACATTTAAATTGTTGTAAATAGCTAGCTTGTTATTTTTGACTACTACTTCTAAAGTTCCTCGGTAAATCCGATCTGCTTTTTTATGCCAGAAATTACTCTTGCCATAGGTTACGCTTAAGATACAAAAAGGATATCTTTTATCTTTCAAACCCAAGGAAGATATCGTTATTGAATTATTCCCTAGCTCTTTATAGCCGGAAGTAAAATTACGGTCTTTTAAGAATATTCTCCCTTTTTTTAAAACTATAGTGTAAAACTTATCAGGCTCGCCGCTAAAAATATTGCCATTGTCTTCAATAGTAAATTTTCCTCCGCAGGAAAAAGAAAACCCGTCTAATTCTTTAGCTAAAGCAATTTTAATTAACGGTATATTTTTTTCAATCTGATAAGAAGCTAGTTTTATTTTTTCTCTCTCTTTTTCTTTTTCTCTTTGAGCTGCAGCAAAAAAACCCTCTCCTAGCTCTTTCTTAACTGCTGCCAAATACGTTTTTAAAGGTAAATAAGTCGGGTAAAATCCTAAGGCTTTAGCTAGAAATTTATAAGACTGTTCGTATTGGTTAATTTTATAAAAGCACTCTCCTAAATAATAATAGCTAAGCCGGATACTAGGATCAAGGCGTATCAACTCTAAAAAATAATCTATAGCTTTTTTATAATTACTCTGCTTACGGTAAATTTTACCTAAACGAAAAAGAGAAATACTGTTTGGTTTCAACTTAAGAGATTTCTGATAGCTATTTATTGCCTTAATTTGGTTATCTAAATCCTCATAAATAAGCCCTAAATAAAGAAAATCTAACCAACCTTTTTTAAGTCCGCTAAGAATTTTAAGGGCTTCTTGGTTTTTACCCGACAAATAATTTAACCTAGCTAAATACTGTAAAATTTCGCTGTCATCGTCTAAGTCCTTAATTTTTGACAGAACCTCTTCTGCTTTTTCATATTCTCCAGATTCTTTGAAAGATGTGGCTAAATTAAGGTAGCTATATATTTTTTCTTTATCTTTGGCAAGATTGCCTGGCATATCTTCGGCAAGAGTGTTGTTTAACAAAAATAGAGAAAGAAAAATTAGGATTTTAAACTTCATAGTCTTCTAAGAAAGAATTTTATGATGGGCAAAAAGAGTAGTTTTTGTTTATTAAAATAGCTGGCAACTGGCCTATGCGCTAGCTAAGTATATTTTATCGTTAGGATGCACTTTTTTAAGCACTTTAATTCCTACTACTTCATTCTCTTTAGCCTCTTCTACATTTTGATGTTCTATCTGTATCGAATCTACGGTCTGAATAAAATCGTCGTGAGTGCCTTTTATATGAATTGTATCTCCCACTTTTAAAGCCTGCTTAAGTTTAATTATAGCTACTGAAATATGACCAAAATAATGTGTTACTACGCCTAGCTCCTCTTCCTTCATTATCCACCTCCCCTTTAACTAAAATTAAGTGATCCTTTCCTTCCCAATAACGGGTATTTTCCATTTTCTAGCTAAAGATATAAACTTACTTTTTTCCAATATTATTACTTTATCTTTCTCAAGCACTAAACCAGCAGCCTTAATATTTTTAAGAAGTCTTAAAGTAGAAATACCGACTACCGGAACGTCAAAGCGCAAATCCTGATTAGATTTGCAGAATTTTAAAACTAGACAGTTTTGGCCGGCTAGCCGATAAGATCTTTTAATTGTCCTGTCGGTTCCTTCTAAAGATTCTAAGCCTACTACGCTGCAATCC
>JAGOLA010000012.1 GCA_017994375.1 Candidatus Omnitrophota bacterium
GTGCCATGGCTAGTTAAAGGTACCGAATGATAAACATAAGGAACGTCAAAATGCTCTCCATATTTATAGCCGGCTATTAAAGTATCGTCGAAACCTAAAAAGTTATTATGCCTTAAGGTAAAACTTCTGCGCCATATGCCTGAAGTCACAACCCCGTCATTGTCGAAAGAAGAAATAAAATGCCAGGGTAAAGTAGTTTTAACATCTAATATAACATCGGTAGTATTAGGCTTTTTCCCTGGATAAAGAACAGCACGACAATTTCTATCAGGATTTTTATTCATAAGATATAAGCTTTGTGCCATTTTATCGTAACGTAAAACTTCATCTTGTTTTATCTGCCAGTAGTAATTCAGGCGTTCTTTGTCGAAAAATTTGTGCTCAGGGATAATCAATTCACCCATTTTAGATTCTACTATTTGTAATATCACCACTCCGTCTTTGACTTTTTGAGGAGGAATAAAACAAGCAGTAATTACTCCTCTACGTAAATATTCTCTCTGTATTTCCTTAGCTAACTTGTTCAATTCAGCCAGACTAACTTCTTTATTTTCATATTTTTCTATAATAGTTTTAAACTCTTCAAAACGGTAAGTTTCAGCACCTAGCAATTGTACTTTCTTTACTAAAAATCTGGGCCCCTTATCTTCTATTTCTTCTTTGATCCCGATCTCAGTAATTTTCTTAGAGGGTGTTTTTAACTTTTCTTCGATTTCTTTACGGATAGAAAAATCCGTTGCTTGTATGGTATTCTCTATTTGGAGTTCTTGGGGAAAACATGCAAAAAATGGCAGGCAGACACAAATTATAAGTAATATTAATATAATTGTGACTGATTTCACACTCTAAATATACTTAAAAATATAAGATTTGTCAAAGCTTTATTGACTTTTATTCTGTTTTAAGGTATAGTTAATTAAATAATAATCATGAGAATAGCTAAGGTAATCACAAGCTTATTAATAATCCAAATATTTGCCCTACCTAGCTTTTGCGAAGAGGTAAAGCGTAGTGCAAAAATAATTTATTGTAAAGGTAAAGTAGAAGTAAGACCGGCTGGTAAAGACTTTGTGCCTGCAAAGAAAGGAATGATCTTAAACGAAGGTGATATTATAAAGACAAACCTAAAATCATCAGCTACCTTAAATCTTAACGGTAAGGGAGAAACAGCTACTGTTGAAATTAAAGAAGGCTCTCAGCTCATGCTTGCAGAACTTATTCAAGATAAAGAAAAACAAACACAAAATACTCTACTAGATTTAGCAATTGGAAAAGTTCTAATAAAAGCAAAAGAGCTGCATGACGAAAATTCAAAATTCGAAGTCAAAACACCCACATCTGTTGTTGGTGTAAGAGGCACAACGTTTGCAGTAGAGGTAGAGGCATTAAAATAAAATCCTTCCTTAAAAAATACCTTCTAGTAAATTTTATTATAGCAATCACAATATCTACAGTAGCCTTTTTCTTTTCACAACAAGGATTTCTTGAACACCTCCAATTATCAAGCCTTGATTTTCTGTTTCGCATAAGAGGCTCTACTCTGCAAAAACAGAATATAATTATCATAGAAATAGATGATGAAAATATCTCTAAGGTCGGCAGATGGCCTTGGCCAAGAAAATGGCATGCTGCCCTAACTGAGGCTTTATCTTACTTAGGTGTAAAATCTATATATTTCGATATCATATTTTCGGAAGAATCTACCGAGGAGGATGATTCGATATTTGAAAAAGCAATAAGAAAAGCAGGAAACGTCTATCTTCCTTTTGTTTTTAAAAGTTCCGATGTAAATATTTATGATACCTTTGTCCCCCTACCTAGATTTAAACAATATATAAAAGGTACCGGTTCTATAAATATCTATCCTGATAGCGATGGGATATTCAGAAATATACCCCTTGTTTTTAAGCAAAATGGACAAATATACCCTCACATAAACTTAAAGTTAGCAATGGATTATTTGGGTAAAGATATAATCAATCTTAAATCTGGACAACTTACACTTTCAAACGCTCAAGAAAAAAAGGTAGCAAAAATACCTCTCTATAATAAAAATAGCCTGCTTGTAAACTGGGTCGGCAAATGGAAAGATACCTTCAGACACTACTCATACCTTGACGTTCTAAATAACTATACTGCTCTCTTAGAAGGTAAAAGAACAAATATAGATACGGCTATCTTTAAAGATAGTATTTGTTTAGTAGGAATTACCGCTATCGGATTATATGAGCTAAAACCCGTACCACTTGAACCTGTATATCCTAGCATAGGAATTTTAGCGACAGCTATAGATAATATTCTAAATAGTTCTTTTATCACAGTATCTCCTCTCTGGTTAATAATAATATTTGTTTATATCTTAGCCTTTATTCCGGCGTTATTTATTACTGGCGAAAAACCTCTTAAATCTATCGTGATTACGCTAGCTTTTGGCATTACTTTTTTTATAGCTTCTTTATTATTATTCAAAAATAATTTTTTACTAAATTTTTCACTCCCTTTGCTTACGCTAGGCTGCAGTTACCTAAGTATTGCTACATATAATTTTATACGCGTATCTGTGGAAAAACAGAAGTACTTTCAGCTCTCTATAAATGATGGTTTGACAGGACTATACAATATACGTTATTTTAAGATGGTATTAAAAGCCGAATGTTTGATGGCTAACGACCATCCTAATAAACAATTCTGTATAGTCATGTGTGACGTAGACCACTTTAAAAGATTTAATGACGATTACGGACATCAAGTAGGAGATTCAGTATTAAAAGAAGTAGCCTCTGTTCTAAAGAAAACAGTAAGAGCATCGGATTTAACTGCTCGCTATGGCGGAGAAGAAATGATAATACTCTTACGGAATACAACCCTAGATAACGCTATAATTATTGCTGAAAAGATAAGAAAAGAAGTGGAAAATAATCTAGTTAAAGATAAAAACCGTACCTATAAAGTAACTATAAGCATAGGGGTGTCACGTTTTAATAATGGTGATGATGAAGACACTATAATTAAACGCGCAGATGATGCCTTATATAAAGCAAAAGCATCTGGCAGAAATAGAGTTGACACTATAGAAAAATAAATATTATTCTATGTGGCTTTCAATATCCATGCTCGCGCCTATAGCAATTTTCGTAGCTTTCTCTATATTAGGCATTATCTTATCTTCATAAGAAATCATATAAAGCGGGTTAGGTTTACTTGAAGCAATAGCTTCTCCTCTTGCCCTATAATAACCGCTTTTGTATATACTCTTGCTAAACATTTCTTCTCTTATCTCTTCCCGAGACAATTGCTTTTTTCTCTGCTCGTATCGAAGTATCCAATCTTCATCAAATCCTTTGCCAGCCCAAGGGTTTTCCTTTGTCGGCTTAATTGCTTTTATCTTTGAAGTAGTTTCTTTTATTTTTTCTGAGTCGGTCTTTTTTCTGCTCTCTTCAGAATCTTGATCATGCTCTGCTTCATTTTCACTTTCTTCTTCGATGATATCTATCTGTTCTAAGACCTTATCGACTATTTCGGGATCTTCTGGCTCGGGGACTGAGTCCGGAGTTGTAGCCAAAAACCAACCTATGTTATTACCACTATCTTTAGAATTAGCGCTTGAAGTAAGCGGCACAAAAGCAGGATTATCATTATAAGAATCCTGAACATCAACACCGGATATATCTACTGTTCCTTGCGGATTTATGTGCCACTGCGTGCCTTCAACAGAGCTTCTCAATAAAATATAATCGTTATCGTTGCCTAAGGTGAGCGTATCGGTAATGGTTTGCGTTGAACCTGCGGTAAAAGTTAATTGTTTACCAGCGGTATTACTAATTAAGTTATTAAAAGTAGTATTGCCGCTAACTACACTTGCACCGGATCCCACAAAGGTAACCGTAGAATTACCTGCGGTAAAGGTATCGTTGTTTATCCAATCACCATATACGTTGATAGTGGCATTTTGAGCATTTATTTCGTTAGCGAAAGCGATATTGCTATCATGCTGGAAAATATATACATTGTCATACACATCAATAACTGACGAACCACAATTAATAATACCTAATTCTCTTTCATCACTGGTGTATTCACCATCTAAATCGCCATTATAATTTCCTATTGCTAAATCATTATTTATTATAATAGAATAATCATTAGTATTTAATACACCTCTATTTGTATTGCCTACGGAATTATTAGCATTTACAAATAAACTGCTGGTAACAATATCTCCTTGCAGTTCGCAAGACCCATCACCACCAGAACCACCTGCAGTTTCAAATTGTAACCTGTCGGTCAAATCTGAGTAATCTCCTCCAGGAACATTTTGGCTTGAATTTTCCGGGCATAGAAATATAAGCCTGTCGAAATCAAGTGTTGCTCCGTTCTCGCCATTTATATCTTTTATTCCAGAGATAACATCGCCGCTACCTAAAAGATGCACGCCATAGCGACTACCATTATCTGTCAGACTACCTGTTCCTAAAGACAGCGATCCACCAATCCATAAGTTACTTAACATAGTTGTAGTTTGTCCATCTGCTGCGCAATCCAAAATATTAAAAGTCGTATTTTCTGCAGAAATAGAACTACTACCGTCAAGGATAATCGAACCTCCCCTGATATCATCATTAATATTATCTAATATTCCGTTATTGGTAAAATTTCCGCTTAAGGTAATATTATGATATCCTGCACTAAAGGAATTATATACATTTAAAGTCTGATTAGAATCTATGATAAGATCTTTAACAGCCATGTCTGAACTCAAACTCAGAGTAGTATTATTACCATTATAAGCGGATATAGTGATGTTTCCTAAATTGCGTTCTTCTCCATTATTAAAAAATGTCTGGCTATCTGTACCGCTGGCAAAAGTAATAAGCCCCGAACCAGAGATATAATTGCCGGCGGAACCGCCGTTATCACCAATACCAACGTTGCCTCTGAATATCACATTATAATCTCCCTGGCTAAATGTTCCGCCAGTATCTATGAAAACATCTCCTGTAAATATACAATCGCTATCACCAAGAGTAACCGTTTCGCCATTCTCTTCAATACGCATATCAGCACCGTATGTTATATCAGAAATAGTAATAGCGTGCCCATTATAGTCGATATCATTACCAGCAAAAGTCTCTACACTACCGCCTTCTGTGCCTTGTAGTGTTAAAGTATTATAACCGCTTGGAGAATCCTCGATTATTAACGTACCGTTATTCGTAAAAGTCACACCATCTCCTAAGGTAATTGATTTATTACCGTAGCTAGAAGCTGCTCTAATTGATATTGTGGCTTCGTTTAAAATATTAGCATTAAAAGTTGTGTTTCTCCATAAGTCTATATCTGGTGATCCTGTAAAAGTAACCTCACCGTTAAATATAACTTCTCCAGGTAAATCTGCCTGGTAAAAAGTTCCGCCGGATATCTCGACGGTATCATTAAATGTATGGGTATCACTGCCGGCTGCACCTGTAAAATAACCACCGGTTTGTACATAGGCGCCATTTATAGTAACAGAACCTAAGCCAGGGCAGGTGAATGAGCCATCCGATAGCGTAAAAGTATCATTAAAAATAATAGTATCATAGTTTTCTCCCTGGAAGGATCCTCCCGATATTGCAAAAGCTTTACCAAGGGTAAAATTGGCAGACGGATTGAATGCTCCACTACTTAAAGTCAACCCGCCTGCCATGCTATTGCTTAAGTAATTAAAAGTAGGACTAGAGCCTATCTGCGACTCACTTAAAGTAAGGGTTCCATCAATATTTATAGAATAAAGTGTTGAATCTTGAGTTGCTTTTATTGCAAGATTTCTGGCAACTGGGTCTGCATCATCTACTACAGATGATCCGGAACTCATAATAAATGCTCCATTTCCGCCATCAGCAAGGTTGTCAGCCCAAAACGTAGTATCTCCAGTCAAGGTAATAATAGCTGGCGTTTCTTCTGTTCCTATCAATACATTATCATCATCGCCATAATCGCCTGAATAATTACCAGTGGTATATAATACTGCATTATCAAGATTATCCATATCAGCAGTGCCTACATGACATTCTCTTCCTAAAATAAAAGAAGCACCTCGTTCAATTAAAGTATTAGTCTTTAATTCGCCTAAACTTCTGATACCCCCGACAGCAATAAGATTCATGGTATCTGTTGCTAATAAACTGCCTAAAGAGTTGATTGCTCCGGCTGAAGTTATGTTAAGATTAACTGCAGAAAGAACGCCATCTTCGGTTATGTTGACATCTCCAGCGCCTTGAGTCCTAACGTTAATAATTCCACCTTCCGCAGTTACGCTAGAAGCTAATTGTATATTGTTATCAGCTAATATTTCTACTATACCACCTGAAATATCAACCCTATTGGCTCTAACTATACCTTCTAAATTTATAGCCTTCTCAAATACGTCAGTAACACTCTCTGCCTGCAACAAAATAGTACCGCCATCAGCTTGGATACTGCCTGTATTTCTAAGTTGTTCGGTAATAGGGTTACCTTCGGCATCTAATATGGTAGAAGCAACTTTCTCATCTATAGCAACAGAAATAAGCCCCCCATCGGATATGCCTAAGGTTACTACATCACCAGCAGCTAAAGAAATTTTACCCATAGGTATAACTATGGTACCTTTATTTTCTATAGCACCTGCTATTAAAACCCCGAAGCCTCCCTCCGAAATATTGATTATTCCTTTATTGGAAATTAGCACGTCTGTTTCTCCACGATTAAGCTTTCTGAAGACGTAATTATTATTTAAAAAATCAGTATTGGCGATATCCCTTGTGGCAAGTATTAAACCTGCTGTATCTATATTGCCACTTGAACCTATATTTATACCCGCTGGATTTACAAGAATAAAAATACCGTTACAATCTAAGTTTCCAAAGATATCACTTGTATCGAATCCACTTACTCTATTCAAAATTTCTGAAGTAGAAGAAGGCAGAATAACTATAACGGACTCGCCATCACCAATGTCAAAACTAGAATAATTAATGATTGCTTGATCGCTCGCATTAATCTGCATAGTATTACCATCAAGGTACTCGATGCTAACGTCACCGGACTCTACTTGTTCTACTTGGGGTAAAGAGTAAACGGATTGCATGCAGAAAAAGGAGAAAATTACTATCAAGGTAAATATTTTCTTTACTGTTTTTTTAATACCTATTTTTGTTGATTTTTGTATTTTCATTTTCACTATAAAATAAAAAACCCATAGCCTAGCTATGGGTTGAAATTACTATTCTAATTTCGGCAACCAGACTGCCATGTCCGCTTCTTTTACAAAAAAAAGAACTGGATTTAGGCTCTTAGGCTTTGCGCCCCTTGTTTTCACAAGGTTTGCTATTATCGTTTTAGACTCTAATTGTAAAAGAACCGATTAACTAAAACTCTCTTTGCCTTACCTTTGTATTAATTATACCATTGTTATTATTATATAAATATATCTTTCCTATCAAATCTTTACTATTTTGTAAGCGTTTTCTAAAGATAAAAGCTATTGACCGGATAATTTTATCTAAAAACTCTCCGTATTTTGAGGAAATTGGCCTTTTTTTACCTCGTTTATAAAGTCAATGGTTGAAGATTTTATCTCCGAAGAAAGATCACGGTATTGACGGACAAATTTAAGTTTTTTCCCCTGATAAAGACCAAGAAAATCATAAAGTACCAAAACCTGGCCGTCACAATGTTTTCCGGCTCCGATACCGATAGTAGGAATCTTTAAACGTTTAGTGATAATACCGGCTAATTTACAAGGAATGCACTCCAAAACAATACTAAAAACTCCTAAATCTGCTAATAGCTCTGCTTGCTTGATAAGTTTAGAAGCTGATTCTTTATCTTTACCTTGCACTTTATATCCTCCCAGAAGATGTGCGGTTTGGGGAGTAAGGCCGATATGCCCTATTACCGGAATACCCTTCTTGATAAGCTTCTTTACTACGTAACGGCAATCTTTGCCACGGGAAGAAAAAAACCACTCTATTTTAACAGCACCTGCCCCTTTACTTAAAAACTTCTCGGCATAATAAACACTTTTATCAGGATCCTTTTGATAAGCCAAATAAGGCATATCTGCTACTACTAAAGACCTCTTAGCAGCTTTAGCTACAGCTTTAGTATGATTTAACATCTCGGCTATAGTTACTCTGTTCGTTTCTTTTAATCCTAAAATAACATTAGCTAAAGAATCTCCCACCAATAATATATCCAAACCGGCTTCATCCAAAATTTTAGCAAAAGAATAATCGTAGCAGGTAAGCATAGTTATTTTTTCTTTATTCTTCTTTGCTAAAATATCTTTTATGGTAACTTTAGTAATCATGTTATTTAAATATATGTATATTTTCTTTGCCATCCTGCAAAGTTACTACAAAAATTTTAAGCGTTGAAGGATTATTAGAAAGAAAACTTTTTACTCCTTCTAAACCCATAATAAAAAAAGCCGTAGCCAAGCTATCGGCAGTAGTACAATTTTTGCTGACAACGCTTACGCTCAAAATATCGTTTTCTACCGGATAACCTTGGCGCGGATCGATTAAATGCGAGTAACGCCGACCTTTAAAATTAAAAAACTGCTCATAACTACCCGAAGTAGCAATAGCTTCATCAGCTAAATCTACAGTCTCTATTATCTCTTTTAGCCCTGAAGGATCCTTTATTCCGCTCTTCCAAGTTTTATCTCTATGTCTACCTAAGCAGTAAAGGTCTCCGCCGGCATTTATAATAGCACTATCGATACCTGCCTGTATCAATTTCTGGGCACTTTTATCAACCATATACCCTTTAGCAATAGCGCTTAAATCTATTTTTAAGCCTTCTTTTTTGATAGTAACAGTGTTTTTTTGGGCGTTAACTTCGATATATTGCATACCACTTTTATCTTTTAAAGCTTTTATTTGTTCAGCTACGGGAAATTCGGAAATCTTTTTACCTTTCATAAAACTTTTCCAAAATTCATAGAGCCGGCCACAACTTATATCAAAAGCTCCTTGACTTAAATTATAAATTTCTCTTGATAATTGCAAGACTTCGATCAATTCCGAGGAAACCTGAACTTCTTTGTCAAAAGTGTTATTTAACTTTGCTATTTCCGAATCAGGGCTGTAGTAATTAAAAACCTTATCCAACCGCTTAAATTCGCCAAAAACAATCTGGGCTGCTTCCTGGTAAGGAGAAATTACCGTCAGATAGGTTCCGGAAATAACAAAAGTATTTTTATATAGAGAGCTTGTACAAGAAGTAGTAATCAAAAAAAAGGTAAATAATATTATTATTTTTTTAACCATTGTATTAAATCTGCAGTATTTAAACAATTCAGAATATTTTTCTTCTCTAGCCAACCTCTGCGAGCTACACTTACGCCTAAATGGATAAGCTTAAGATTCAAAGGCTCATGAGCATCAGTACCCAAAAATATTTTAACTTTGGCATTCTTTGCCCGCATAGCGCTAACTCCGTCTAAATCTAATCTTTGAGTATGGCAGTTAATTTCCAAAGCTACCTGGTAATCAAAAGCTGCCTTAAAGATTTGATCTAAATCTACCTGGTAAGGATCACGTTGGCCCCAAAGCACACCAGTAGGATGGGCTATGATGTTAACATATTTATTTTTACAGGCAGAAACTATCCTTTTAGTCAATTGTTCTTGGGATTGTTTAAAACCGCTATGTATTGCTGCTATAACATAATCTAACTCTTTTAAGACACTATCGGGATAATCTAAAGAGCCGTCTTTTAAGATATCAACTTCGGCTCCGCATAAAACTTTAATCCCTTCTGTCTTTTTATCGATATTTCTTATCTCATCAATCTTTTCGTAAAGCTCCTTAATTGATAAACCGCCGGCTACTTTTAGGCTTTGAGAATGATCCGAAACCCCTATATACTTATAGCCTAAAGTTTTAGCTACTTCAACTATATCCTTGATACTGCCCCGGCCGTCACTGTATTCGGAATGTACATGGAGGTCGCCTTTAATGTCTTTTAATTCTAACAATTGTGGCAAATTATTATCTAAAGCCGCTTCTAGCTCTCCTCTATCCTCTCTTAGCTCCGGGGTAATGTATTGCATACCCATAAGAGAAAAAATACTCTCCTCGGTTTTGCCAGCTAAAGCTTTCTCTTTATTTTTACCCTTTAGCGGGAAAACACCGTACTCATTTATCTTATAGCCGCGCTTAAGCGCTAAGTGACGTAACTTGATATTAAAATCTTTGGAACCGGTAAGGTATAAAAGAGCTGAACCAAAACTATTTTTATTTACCACTCTTAAATCAACTTGAATATTATCTTGGCCTATAACCGAAGATTTGGTGCTGCCTTTAGCTAAAACTTTGCTGACTAAAGATAGCTTAACGAAACTATCCATTACTTTATTCGGCTTAGAAGAAGAAGCTAAAATATCGATATCGCCTATAGTCTCTTTTTTCCGCCGTAAAGAACCGGCTGCCGTAATCTTTTCTACCTCTTTTATCTTACCCATTTTTTCGATAAAAGTATTGGCAATACAAAGTGCAAAATAAAGAGGTGTTCTTTTTTTGCCCTTTTTAAGAAGCTCTATGCCTCTTAGAATATTCTCCTCTGTTTTAGCTTTTATTCTTTCTAATCGCTGCAACCGGCCATCTTGTGCCGCTTTTTCCAGCTCTCTAATATTATCGATGCCAAGCTTATCGTAAATTAGCTTAACGGTCTTAGGACCCAGGCTGGGTATCTGAAGCATTTCGATTAAACCTTGAGGTATACTTTTTTTTAGCTCTTGATAATAACTTAAACTGCCGGTAGAAAACATCTCCTTAATCTTATTAGCTAAATCAATTCCGATTCCGGGGACCTGCAGTAATTTATCTTCCTTAACAAAACGCTCTAAATCCTCTCCTAAATCTTCAATGGCTTGAGCTGCTCGCTCATAAGCCCGTATCCGAAAAGGGTTATCGCCTTTTAACTCTAATATTTTCGCTATTTCGCGAAAAATATCTGCTATTTCTGCGCTACCCATAATTATCTAAATAGTTAAAAATTATTTTTGGGCATTATGTTGAGCACAAACTTTGTTTTTTATCCCGCCCCGGGAAGTAAATTCACCGGTAACTATAATTTTATAGGGTTTAAGGGCCTTATTTAAATCCTGAAGTATCTTGTTTACGGCATGTTCATTGTAAATTTTTACGTTACGAAAAGAATAAAGATAGTATTTTAACGATTTGAGTTCGATCAATTTACGGCGAGGAATATATTGTATAGTAAGTAAAGCAAAATCGGGAAGCCCCGAGAAAGGGCATAAACAGGTAAATTCATCGCTTTTTAACTCTACGGTTATTTTGCACTTTGGATATTCATAATCAATGGTCTGTAAAATAGAGTTATCGATATCTTGAGAAGAAAAGGTCTTGCCAATTATCTTCTTAGCTTTTTTCTCTATCGGGCTGGGCAGACGTTCTTCGTAAATCATAGACATTATTATATCAGATTAAGAAGAATTTTAAGGTAAATATTTTGTCTTAGAATCAATGTTTCGCAGATGTTTTATCTTGAGATAAATAAAATAAATATTCCTGTCCTTTAATCTTAATTTTATGGAAACTGGGAAATCGCTGGCTTTCCAATTTAAAAAGCAAAGGTGTTATAACAATATTACAGCTATCCGGTAACGGTTCATTTTGGTTATCGATTATTGCTTTTTGCGTATATAAAGTCGGCGCGATAAAATTATCAATGGCTTTCCAGAAAGAAATTCCGTAAATACAAGTATAAGGTTTGGAAACTTTAGCAATATTTTTGCTCATTGCCTGAATTGCTGCATATACTTTAATGTCATCGGAGTAATCTTTAACGACCCAACTATCGACTCTTAGTCTTACTATTGTTAAAAGGCTAGCAGTTAGCACGATACAGCAAATTATTTTAAAAGACCGCTGATAATTAAAACTTTCTTTAAAAAATAACGCTGTCCAAATAAAAAGATGACTTAATAATGGGATAATCATCCTGGGGTTAGCCGGGGTATATTCGTAAGGATTAAATAAAATAATATAAAAATAAATTATAGCCAAAGAAGCTAAACTGAATATTTTGAATTTACTGCCAAAATTTTTTTCTTGAGAATAAGTAGTTTTAGCTTTACCGAAATATAAGTATTTTAAAGCCAGAATAATAATAAGTCCCAACAAGATAAAAATCACTCGGCTGTTAACTAAAGCTTGACTTAAACTCTTAAAGCTACCAAAAAGATCAACTATGCTTTTAGATTCAGTGTTTATCATTAGGGGCCAACGAGGTAAGCGGCTAAATTTAACGAAACTTAAATAAGGCGCTGCCAAAAACCATATCGCTATAAGACTAAAAAGCCAGATAAAGGAAAATTTATAAATCTTTTCCGACTTAATCTTTTTAAAATTCAACAGAGTTAAAACTAATAAATATACCCAAAACGTCTCTCTGATAAAAAGCGCAATACTGCCAAAAAATAATAACGACTTACTTTTTCTTAATTCTAACGCTCCTAGATAGAATAAAATATATAAAAAGGCTATCTCGGGCATTTCCTGATACAAACTGGTACTTAAAGAAAATAATTTTGACTGATAGGAAAAAACAAAAAGTATTAATAGCGTAAAGAAAAATCCGGAATAACTTTTCCCAATAATTCTCTGGAGTAATTTTGCTAAAAATAAAAGCGCTAATAAAAAATAACAGCATGGTATTAATTTAAATATTTGATACGGAAAGCCCAGCTTATAGAAAATATGGATGTGTGACTGAAGAAAAGGTAACCACATCCTATTGCCCATCAAAAGAATAATTCTGTCTGCGTAGTATAATCGATATCCGCTATCACCGCTAAAATAGGGATCTTTTAAGGCAAATAGTAAACGCCACAGAAATAATATCAATACTACAAGAAATAGACGGTTGGGTTTTAAGATTTTCAAAATCACTTAACTATTGTTTTTATTTAAGTATAACTTAAGGTAAATTCGGAGTTACGGGCATTATTCATGAAAACATCATTAAACTCAAAATGGTAGGCAAGGAAACTCCTCAAGATATCGATAATCTCAATTTCACATTTCAAAGAAAGGTTTAATCTGTAGACTAAGGGAAAATTTTCTCTTTGAATATAAAGAATGGAGTGCGATGTCTGGCGGCTGATTCTTTGAACATCTTTGGCTTCTTTACAACAACGCTGACAAAGTAATCCTCCTCTAGAAGCACTAAAAAACATTTTATCGTCTAAAAGACATCGGCAAGCTATACAATGGTTAAATTCCGGTTTAAAACCTGAGTAGGTTAAAAGTTTAATTATAAAAATACAGAGAATTTTTTGTTCTCTTTGCTCCTCTAAGGCACTTAAACAATTTATTGCCAAATCAAAAATATAAGAGTTATTATCCCATAACGGCATTACTTTATCGATGAGTTGGGTAAATATAGCTGCGGTTTTTGCTTTGACTAAATTTTTTCTAAGAAAAGGATAATCCAAAAATAAATCGGCATAGGAAACAAGCCAAATTTCGCTTTTTTTGGGATAAAAGATAATTTCATTTAAGCTAAATAAATCCAGGCTGGAAGAAAACTCCCTTTTAGAGGTATAAAAACCTTTTAAAATGCCTCTTATTTTTCCAAACCTTGAAGTATAAAGGGAAGTAATTACGCTGGTTTCGCGAAAATCATACCTTCTTAATACTAATCCTAAATCTTTTTCAACCATTATCTTTAATAATCAGTATAGACTTTGTCTAAAATCTTTTTTTGCTGGCGTTCCATAATTTTCTTAGCCGATCTAGTGACGTCGTTATAACCTATCAAGTGTAATATACCATGCACCAGGTAAAGAATAATTTCTTTTTCCCAATTATAGCCGGAATCTTCGCTTGCCTTTAATGCTTCTTCTACGGAAATAATTACTTCACCTAAATAGTCCGGATCTAACTTATCTTGTAAAGGAAAAGTAATAACATCGGTTGACGATGTTTTACGAAAGTACTTTTTATTTAGTCTTTTTATAATTTTATTATCGCAGAAAAGAAGAGAAATCCGAGCCGAAGGGTTAATTTTAAACTTTTTAGAGTTCTTAGCAGTACAAGATAATAAAGCTATAATCTTTCTAGAGAAAAAACTTATTTTTTTAAGGTTTAGCCTCTTTATAGTTTGCCGATTTGTTATCTCTATCTTTACTTTCTGAGGCATAACTAGCCATTAAAAAAATGTTTCGCATTATATATTGCTAAACGCTGCATTAATCGCTAAGCAGGCCGTTTAGACTTATTGGCCTTTACCGAATTAGGCTCATCCTTAGGATAATTTATGCGGGTATGAAAAATAGCGTTCAGCATCCTAACAAAACTCTGAGTTATCTTTTCTAATTCCTTTAAGGTAAGATTACTTTCGTCCAACTCTCCCTCCATAAACCTTTTTTTGATAACTTCTCTAACGGCTTCTTCTATTCTGGAAGGGGTAGGCTCTTCTAGGGTTCTAGAAACAGCCTCTATAGAGTCAGCTAAAGAAACAATAGCTATTTCTTTGGTTTGAGGTTTAGGCCCCGGATAACTATACTCTTCCTCGTGTTTACCTTCAGGATCTTGTTCTTTGGCACGTTGATAAAAGTAATAAACTAAAGATTTACCGTGATGTTGAGAGATAAAATCTATGATTTTAGGATTAAGGTGATATTTAGAAGCTAGTTCTACTCCGTCTTTTACGTGATTAAAAATTATTAACTTACTTATTGAAGGCTTTAAATTTTTATGAGTATCTTTGTAGTTAACTAAGTTTTCGGCAAAATATTCCGGTTTAAGCATCTTGCCGATATCATGGTAGTATGAACCTACCCGGGCTAAAAAAGAATTAGCGCCGATAGCTTCGGCAGCAGTTTCGCTTAAATTAGCCACTACTAAAGAATGCTGGTAAGTTCCAGGGGCTTCTAAGATAAGCCGGCGTAAAAGCGGGCTATTAAAATCAGATAACTCCAGAAGAGATATGTTAGTAACAACTCTAAAAATATATTCAAAAACCGGCAAAACCCCCAATACTATGAATGAAGATATAACACCGTTGAATAAACAAATATTTAAAAGGTTAAGATCGATTTTGGAAATAATAAAAAAACTTTGTTCCCGTTCCATAAGAAAAGCTACTATAAACTGGATAATTCCGGATAAAAATCCGGCCTTTATGACTTGAAATCGGCGACGTATCCGATAGGTCAGCATAGCTGCCGTTAAAGAGCCTACTAATAAGCTGATACCGACATTAAAATTACCGCCATCTATGCTCGTACCTAAAAAGGAAATGAAGATAGCCCAAAGAAAAGAAAACTCTAAATTTTCGAAAAGAAGGGTAATTAACATAATAAAACCGATAGCCGAAATCCCATAACCGGAGATTCTAAAAGTAGCGGTAGTCAAAAGAGGTACCAAAACTGCTATAGCTCCTAATATCGAAAAATCTAAATAGGAGGGGAGATTCTCTAGTTGGCGGAAAAATTTCACATAGATAAACAATAAAACTGCCAATATCAATAGGGCGAAATCAACGCTATAAACGTAAAAGACTACCGCCATAATGCCGAAGAATAGCATGCCAATGATAAAATTATTAAAATTAACTGGCTTTTTTACTATAGAAATTTTCATAGGCTTGGATTATTTTTTGAATTAAGGGATGACGCACCACGTCTTGTTTACTTAGATTAATATACTTTATACCTTTTATGGATTTTAATAAATTTATAGCATCTATCAATCCCGTTGGTTTTCCTTCCGGTAAATCGCTTTGAGTTATATCTCCGGTGATTAAAGCTTTGGATTCAAAACCTAAGCGCGTGAGAAACATCCTTAATTGCTCAAAAGTACAATTTTGGGCTTCGTCTAAAATAATAAAGGCGCTATTTAAAGTTCTACCGCGCATATAAGCTAAAGGGGCTATTTCGATAACTCCTGTTTCTAGATAATCTTCTATAACCTCTACTTCCATCATATCATAAAGAGCATCATACAAAGGGCGTAAATAAGGGCCTAATTTCTCATGCACATCTCCGGGTAAAAATCCTAAAGACTCACCGGCTTCGATAGCCGGACGTACTAAAATTATGCGGCGTACCTTTTTTTCCATCAAATAGTTCACTGCCATAGCCATTGCTAAATAAGTCTTTCCAGTACCGGCCGGGCCGGTAGAAAATACGATATCGTACTTTTTTATAGCTTCTATATAATGCTTTTGGCCTTCGGTTTTAGGAAAAATAAATTTTTTGCGGCTAGAGGGAATCCTTATAGCTAATTTGTCTTCCTCTTTATAACCGTTTATATTAACAGAAGAATTATCCGCCGAAAAAAATCCGGTGTCTATATAGCGCTCCAAATCAGACTGATTAAAAATTATCCCTTCTTTGTTTAACTCCATAATTTTCTTAAGAAAAGGTTCGGCCTTCTCGATATTATTTTTATTTCCTTTAAGAATAATGCCTTCGGGATTCATTATGATAGCAATGTTTAATTGTTTTTCCAAAAACTTTAAATTTTTGTCTTCTACTCCGCAAATATTAGCTAACGAAAAGTTATCTTCAACTCTTATTATTTTCTGCATTCTATAACTAAAAGCGCCAGGTTTATTGCTTGGAATAGGAATCAATCCAAAGAAGGTATCTTTAAGGTCATACCTGGATAAACTTTATCGGGATCTTTTAAGATATCGCCGTTGCAATCGTATATTTTTTGCCACTTTTTTGTTGTCCCGTAAAATTTCTGGGAAATTTTTTGGAGAGTATCGTTTTTCTCTACTACATAGGTTTGATATTCGCCAGCTTCCTTTTGGCTAGATTCTTTTAAGCCGGCTTCTTCGGATTCTACTACTTCGATATTGCTATCTTCGTCTGACTCTAAAGCCGCCGCTTTCTTAGAAGCAATCTTAGACCTTTTAGCAGCAGAAGAACCAAATTCTATCTCTAAAACTGATATTTTGCGGGTATCGCCAAACTTACTTTTTTCGGTTACCTCTTCCGGAGTACCGCTTAAATAACCGCGGTTGCCTTCAATATCGGTATCTGTCCTTGGCTTATCTACCGTATAAGTCCTTACCGCTACGCATCCGCTTATAAAGAATACTGCTACCAGATAGCATAGTTTTTGCATAACCCACCCTCCTCTAATTTTTATAAACCTAATTTATTTTTATTCGCTTTTCTCTTCTATAAGTTTTAAATATAACTCTTTAAGCTGCTTATCCGATACTCCTGACGGAGCGTCGGATAAGGGGCAAATTCCTCTTTGAGTTTTAGGAAAAGCAATTACTTCCCGAATACTATCCGCACCGCTTATTATAGCATATAACCTATCCAAACCAAAAGCTATCCCGCCGTGCGGAGGAGCACCATAGCTAAATGCCCTTAAAAGAAAACCAAATTTATCTTCTATCTCTTTATCGGACATATTCAAAATTTGAAAAATCTTTTTCTGCATATTGATATCATGAATTCTTATCGAGCCGCTGGCAATTTCGGAGCCGTTTAAAACTAAGTCGTAAGAAGAGGCCCTGACTTTGGATAAATCTTTATCTAGCCATGGGATATCTTCTTCTTTAGGCGCCGTAAAAGGATGATGGCAAGGCTGCCATTTTTTCTCCAAATCATCATATTCAAATAAAGGAAAATCTACTACCCATAAAAAGCGGTAATCGCCTTCGCCGATATCAGGCTTATCGCTGGAATATTTCTCCATAGCTTCTTTATAGGAAATCCTGATAAATGGCCTTTTTAAGGTAATGCCTAAGATTTCTAAAAAAACCTGGGCAAACATCTCTTCGGCCAAAGTAAAAATATCTTCTTCTTCTAAAAACGACATTTCTATATCTAATTGGGTAAACTCCGGTTGCCGGTCTTTTCTTAAATCTTCATCGCGAAAACACCTGGCGATTTGATAGTATTTATCCAATCCAGCAGCCATTAAGATTTGTTTAAATAATTGCGGAGACTGTGGGAGAGCATAAAATTTATTCGGTTGCAGCCGGCAAGGAACTAAATAATCTCTGGCTCCTTCCGGAGTAGATTTAGTTAAAAAAGGAGTTTCTATCTCTAAAAATCCTTTACTATTTAAAAAACTCCTGAAATTTTGGTTTAACTTATGGCGTAAAATTAGCTTTTCATAAGTTTTTTTTCTTCGTAAATCTAAATAACGGTGAGTTAATCTTACTTCTTCACCAATTTCAATATTCTCTTCAACATTAAAGGGAAGTTCTGCCGCTGAACTTAAAATAGTTAACTCCTTAGCACATAATTCTATAAACCCTGTAGGAATTTTAGGGTTTTCGGTTTTTTTAGGCCGTAAATTAACTTCGCCTTTAACCTTTATAACGTCTTCGTTTTTTAATTTCTTAGCTTTTTCATAAGTCTCGGTATTAGGCTTAGGAAGAAAAGTTACCTGGGTTATGCCATATCTATCACGAATATCGACAAAAATAAGTTTACCATGATCCCTTCGGGAACCAACCCAACCGCATAATGTCGCTTCTTGACCGATATTCTTCTCTTTTAACTCCCCGCAATTATGTGTTCGAAGCACTGTTTTACTCCTTTTTTATTGTTCTATCTTTAACTACTTTAGCCAAATCTTTTAGCTGAATAACTTCCTGAGTCGAATTTTGCATGTCTTTGAGAAGTAAGGAATTATCTTTCATTTCTCTTTCACCAATAATTACTACGAATTTGGCTTCCTGCTTCTGGGCAAAACGTAACTGGCTTTTCAAAGACCTTTCGCAATAATCATAATCGCAGCTTATGCCTTCTTGGCGTAATTTCATCATAATATTAAAACCTTCTTTCAATAAAGAATTATCGGTCACGGCTATAAAAAGGTCTAACTTTTGTTCCTTAGCCGCATTTTCTAAAGTAAGAAGTATCCTTTCTATCCCTAAGGCAAATCCAGTAGCTGGTATGTCAGGGCCGCCTAAGGATTTAATGAGATTATTATACCGGCCTCCGGCGCCTATGGCATCTTGTGATCCTAATTTATTGGAAGTAATTTCAAAAACAGTATTAGTGTAATAATCCAAGCCTCGCACTAGGTAGGGCGTAGAGGTGTATTTTATACCTAAGTCAGTAAGCAAAGAGAGCAAATTTTTAAATTGGGTTTTACAACTATCACAAAATCCTACTGTTCCTAAATCTAAAGTTGCAACTATCTTTCGGCACTCCTCTTTTTTACAATCGACCACTCTTAAAGGATTTTTTTCTAGCCGTATTTTGCAATCATCACAAAGACTACTTTTATTATTTATAAGTTGTTTTTTAAGGTTAGCGGTAAATTTAACTTTATCCGACAAACAACCTAAACTATTAATCTTTAATTCTTTATCTTTAACACCTATAGCATCTAAAATTTGCAAACTCAACGAAATTATTTCGGCATCGATATAAAAACTGTTTGAACCTATAGCTTCGGCCCCGATATGGTGAAACTGGCGCAACCGACCTTTTTGAGGCCTTTCGCCTCTAAACATCGGACCGAGGTAAAAAAATTTATGAAAATTACTTTTATGATAAAGAGAATTTTGTAAATAATACCTTACTACTTGTGCCGTTCCTTCAGGGCGTAATACTATGTCTTTTCCCTCTATTTTGAACATTTGCCTTTCGACTATGTCGGTAGTCTCGCCAACGCCTTTTATAAATAACCCTTTCTCTTCCAGCAAAGGAAGGATTAATTCCTGGTAATTAAATACTCCAAAAAGGGTTCTGGCTTTTTGGCTTATACTGCTAAAAAGAGAGCTCTCGGGAACATCAAAGTCCGATGTTCCTCTAATATTAGAGTATTTTTCTTTCACCTTATTTTTCCTCCAGTTATCGCTGGGAGAGTTGACGCCGCAGGCAATTTGATGGGGTTCATTTTGGGACAGAGAAGCTATTTTATGAACTTTTTCATGTCCAGGCCGGGTTTAAAAACTACTGTCAATCTCTCGGGTACAGGTACCACTTCGCCGGTCTTAGGGTTTCTACCAATGCGTTTTTTTCTTTTTTTCACCTGAAATACCCCAAAATTCCTTAACTCTATACGGCTGCCCTTTCTTAAAGCCTCCAATATAGCGTCGAAGGTCCTCTGGACAACTTCTTTTACTACTACTTGCTTTATCTCTGTTTCTTGGCTTATTTTAAGGACAATATCTCTTTTACGCATAATGTTTAGTTTATCATCGCCTGATTAAAGTGTCAAGGACAAGTTTTCTCTGCCAACTAAAGAACTCACTTCTTTTAAAACTTGCTCATCCAAAGCTATGCTATAACTATCGGCAGTTTTAACTTTTACCCCCTGTAAGTTAGCATTCCGGAAAGAGAAAAAGACCGGGGTATTGCCTTTATGATTGATAAAAACATCTTTTAACTGCCCTAACGGCAACTTTTTATCATTAATAAAGATATTAGCACTTTTAATATTTTCTGCTAATTTATCCAGCGGTATGATATGGGAAGCTAATATTTTAGGTACTTTATCCTTAGACTCTACTCGACCTTTCACGGCTAACACTGCTTTTTCGCGAAGAAAAAAAGCAGTTTCACTGTATAAACGGGGGAAAACAAACGACTCTATAGCGCCGCTTTCGTCTTCAAGTTTTAAGACTGCCATTCTCTCTCCCTTTCGACGAGTAGTTATAACTTTAACCTTTTCAACTACACCGCAAATTATAACATCCTGCTGCAATTGCTGTTGGTAAAAAGTCTCTATTTTATCCCGCTTAATGTAATCGATAAGTCCAAAATAAGCCCCTAAAGGGTGATCGGTTAAATATATACCAAGCAGCGCTTTTTCAAAGCCTAAAATTTGAGAAAGCGGCCACTCTTCTATTTGAGGGATACTATTTTCTACCGGAGAAGAAAACAGAACCATTTGCGAAGAATCTTTCTTTTTACTGGGCCTATTCAGCAACTTATCCAGGATTGCTACCATTTGAGCCCGTTTTAAATTAAAACTATCCATAGCTCCGACTTTAATAAGACTTTCGATTACTTTTTTATTTACCGCTCGAGAATCAACCCTTTCGCAAAAGTCAAAAATATCCTTAAACTTCTCTTTTTGCCTAGTACTGATAATGTTTTCTAAAGCGGCCTGACCGACATTTTTGATAGCCATTAATCCAAACCTTATGTTAGCGTCTTCAGTTACGGTAAAATTAGTAAAACTGGTATTTATATCCGGAGGTAAAACCTTTATTTTCATACGGTTACACTCATTGACATATTCTACAACCTTATCGGTGTTATTACGCTCACTGGTAAGAAGTGCAGCCATAAATTCAACCGGATAATTAGCTTTAAGATAAGCGGTACGATAAGAAATCAAAGCGTAAGCGGTAGAGTGGCTCTTGTTAAAACCATAACCGGAAAAGTATTCTATCAAATCAAATATTTGATTAGCAATGTTGCTAGGTATCTTGTTCTTCTCGCAACCTTCTAGAAAAAGATTTCTCTGTTCATCCATTATTTCCGGGATTTTCTTACCGATAGCCTTTCTTAACAAATCGGCTCTGGCCATGCTAAAACCCGCCAATTCGGATACTATACGCATAATTTGTTCCTGATAGAGAATTATCCCGTAGGTTTTCTTTAAAACCGGCTCTAATCTAGGGTGAATAAAGGAAATATTCTTTTTTCCTTGTTTGCGAGCGATAAAATCATCTACCATTCCGCTACCCAAAGGACCAGGTCGATAAAGGGCTAACACCGCTATGATATCTTCAAACTTAGTAGGATTTATTTTCTTTAAAATATCTCTCATGCCCCGGCTTTCTAGCTGGAAGACGCCGACAGTATTTCCTTTTGCTAAAAGAGAAAAAGTTTTTTTATCCTGAAGATTTATTTGGCTGATATTTAATTCTTTATTTTTAGTTCTTTTTACGATTTTCACGGTTTCCGCGATCACACTTAGGGTTTTTAAACCCAAAAAATCCATCTTAAGAAGACCAGTCTTCTCTAAAGAGCTCATATCGAATCCAGTAACTGTTTCTCCTTCTGCACCCTTAGTTAAAGGTACTCTCTCGATAAGAGGTTTATCGGAAATAACTACTCCGGCAGCATGGGTAGAAGCATGACGGGAAAGGCCTTCTAATTGTATTGCTACATCAACAAGGCGTTTAATCCGGGTATCGGATTCGTAAGTCGCAGAGAATTCCGGGCTGGTTGCTAAGGCTTTTTGCAAACTCATATGCTGCCCAACGGTATAAGGTATAGTCTTGGCTATCTTGTCAACTTCAGAGTAATTAAAATCCATTACCCTGCCAACATCTCTTACTACAGCCCGAGCCAACATGGTTCCAAAAGTAATTATCTGGGCTACATTTTCCTTGCCGTACTTTTTTGCGACGTAATCTAAAACTTCGACTCTTTTTTCATAGCAGAAATCGATATCGATATCCGGCATGCTAATACGCTCGGGATTTAAAAATCTTTCAAAAAGCAAATCATAGCTTAAAGGGTCTATATCGGTTATATTTAAAATATAACTAACGATACTTCCAGCAGCACTGCCTCTGCCTGGACCTACCGGTATGGAATGTTCTTTGGCAAATTTTACAAGATCCCAAATTATCAAGAAATAACTGGCAAAACCGGTCTTTTTTATAATATTTAGCTCATACTCCAGTCTATCAATGACTGCTTTATCGGCTTTAGGGTATTTTTTTTCTAAATTCTCATAGCAAAGGTTTTTTAAATAACCGTCGTCCGTTTGATTAGCAGGCAAAGGAAAATGTGGAAGATATATCTTCGAAAAATCCATCGTAAGGTTACACTTTTGAGTTATCTCTAAAGTATTCTTTAAAGCTTGAGGAAACTCTCTAAACAC
>JAGOLA010000013.1 GCA_017994375.1 Candidatus Omnitrophota bacterium
CTTTAGAGGTTATAATATATCGGCCGTCTTTTTCAAAAATTATCTTTTTATTTAAAAAGGCCTTTGTTATTTTATAAATTACCTCTTTTTTGTTTTTCGAAGAAAATTTCTTTAAATAAGATACAGTTATTATTTTTTTATTAAAGGGAAAAGTTACTTTAACCTCGCGGCTAAAGAAATTTTTGAATAAAAGCCGGGGATTTAGAACTATATTACCAAACTCAAATTCTATTCCTAGAATTTTCTCTATTAAAGTATAGATATACCAACTAGCCGAGCCAGTAAGATAAAGATACAAACCCCGACCTTCATTATTAAAATATTCCGGTATCGAAGGATAAGTGCCTGATTTATCAGACGAAGACAATTTATAAATAGAGTTTATCACTTCCCAACCTTCTTTTACAAAGCCTCGGCTATAGAGAGCAAAACCTAACATTACTGTCATATGGCTAAAAATAGCCCCGTTTTCTTTATCGCCATAAGAGAAGCTAAAACATCGGCCTAAATCTAAATAAAGCGAGTGGTAATCAGTATTGAGCCTAAAGCCGCCTAATTCTTTATCTTTAAGATATTTTTTTACTGTCACCCAGAGTTTTTTGATTTGTTCATCGCTAGCCACTTCGCTCATTATGGCAAAAACTTGAGGAGCAAGGTCTATTCTTAGGGCTTTTTTCCCAATTACAGCGGTGCGTTTTCCTTTATTATCATAATAACCATTAAAGAACCCATTTTTTATCCACTCTTTTTCTTTTAACCAGCCAGAAAGATGCTTGCTTTTTTCTTGGAGATCATAAATTAAGTCGTTAACTTTGATAGGAATTTTTTTACCACTGATATTTTTGGTCTGTTCCAAAAATTGGCTAAGGCGTTTTTGTTTTTCTTTAAAATCATTATAATTTAAAGGTTCATTTATTCGGTCCAAAAGAAGAGAAATCTCCTTTAATAAAAGTACGGTGTTTTTCCTTTTTTTGAGCCTTTCCAAAAATAAGCATAAATCTTTTAAATTACGGGCATACATGAAGCTGAAAGTTACGCTTTCTCCTTTTTCGGCCGCCATATCTAAGCCGTCGTTCCAGTCAGCGTTTTCTAAACGAATTATATTATGGTTACCGACATTGAAAAAAGAAGTCAAATGTTGTAAAAGAATATGCTCTAATACACTGCCGTAATATATTTTGCCGTTTTTAGACCGTAAGATATTATCTTTTGGAGTAAAGAGCCGGTCTATCTCTTTGGTGCGTTTTAAAAGATGATCCCGAAAGTAAGTAATATTTTTTTCTAAGAGGTTTATATTTTTAGTTTTATTTAGATATAAACGTAAAGTTATATAAGGCCAAATACCGTGATCCATCCAGGTTCGGCTTATCTGGTTGCGGTCCGAAATGAAGCGGCCATCTTTGGTAACGATAGTAGCATTAGTACCATCAACTCTTACGCCCTTTAAGCCATTTATGAGAAATTTTTCTGCCTGGGGATCTTCCTTGAGTAGAAGAGTCAAGGTATCTTGCCAAATATCCCGCCAGCCTCTTCCGCCTTTGCCATAATCAAAATGCGGCAAGAATGAACAACCGAATAACTTTCTTAAGACTGGCTGTATTCCTACCCAAGTTACCCAATTATTAAAATTTTTATCTTTAAAGTCAAAATTAATAACTGAAGATAACTTTTGCCAATATTCTTTAGTTTCTAGAAATTTTTTCTGGATTTTAGAAGGAGAATTCAATTGAGAAAAAGTGTAATTTATCTTTGTCTTATCTTCTCCTGCAGAGTCTATGCCCATAATGAGAAAATAATTAACTTCGGATTGAGGGGCCAGGGATTTATTTCGGAATCTAAAGGCAGCTATAGCTTCTTTTCCGTCAAAATCCGGAATTTTCCGAGTAACCGGCCTAACTTTATCTTCTATCGCTTCTGGATTTATCAAATCTTTTTTACCGCAGAAATAGTTTAAGGTAGGAAATTGTCCTAGCGGTGGATTAAAATTGCCTTCAAAACCCGAAACAAAATAGGTGGTATTATTTTTCTGATGCCTTTTTTCATCAAAAATAATAGTAGGTTTAAGGAATATTCCATACTTATCAAGATAAATACGGTTTAAGAGGCTGCTTACATGACGGTGGTCCCTTAAATTTTTTTCAGCCCGGCCGAAAAGAGGGATAAAAGAAGTAGGAGTTATCTTAAGGATTTTTCTTCCTTTATTGGTTATTCTTATCCACATGACTTCAGCATCCAAAAAAGGAGGAATAAAATTTAATATTTCTATTTGTAAAGGTCCAGCTTTTTTTGTGATTTTATGGTAAAGAAGTCCAGCCTCTAAAGTATCATTGTAAGGAAAAGAAGCCCGGATTACTCTTTTATCGACTTTAACAAAAAAGTCTCTTCGGCAAAGCAGGTTATGTTTTATATCTTCAATAGTAGCCGGCGGAGTAAGAAAATGATTATTATCAGCTTTGATATCACCGCCTAAATTAGGGCTTATAGAGCTTAAAAGGCTTCCTTTAGCGTTTGTAAGAGGAAAATAAGCGTTATTTTCCTGCGGATTCTTTACGGTAAAAGTACCTTTATCGTCAATAAATTTATAAATCATAAGCTTATTCGTAATATTACGATATGGCTTTTGAATACCAAGATATATTCTACAATAGATTTACTATTTTTTAAATAGAATAATATTGTTAAGTTTAGATTTAGTTGAAGGCTGAACTCAACAAGAATAGTCTCAAAGGTATTGGATTTTTGCAATTGAACTGATATAATTTAGAATAATTATGAAGAAAGTCCTTTGTTTCTTACTCCTTTTAATGGCCCTACCTATTTTTTCTTACTGCCAGGATAAAACAACTGTTACTTTATTTTATTCACCCCATTGCGGAGTTTGTCTAAAGATTAAAGAAGAGCTTTTACCTTCTTTGAAAGAAAAGTATGAAGGTAAAGTTAACTGGCAGATGCTTAATACTGTCGATTCAGAAAATTTAGCTTTGTTAGAATCTATAAGCAGTTATTTTCAGAAAGAAAAAGCTTTAATTCCCTCGGTTTTAGTCGGCAAGAATTTCTTAGTCGGTTTATATGAAATAGAGGGTAAATTAGATCAAGCTATAGCTACTTCTTTATCGGAAAAAGGGGATTCTTTAGATTTTTTACGTGCCAGCTTATCCGAAGTTTTTAACAAGTTATCAATATATACGGTAATGGCCAGTGGCCTTATCGATGGCATTAATCCTTGTGCTTTTGCCGTAATCGTATTTTTTATATCTTTTTTAGCCGTATACGGCTATAAAAAAAGGGATTTAATCATAGTAGGTATTTTTTATTGCGCGGCGGTATTTGCCTGCTACCTTTTAATAGGTTTAGGAGTATTTAAATTCTTTTATTCTTTTAAAAATATCTATTTTTTTATAAGATTTTTTTATCATTTTATTGCGGTTTTCTGTTTCCTGATGGGAATCGCCGCTCTTTATGATTACTTTAAGTTTAAAAAGACAAACCAGTCCGAAGGAGCCATTTTACAACTCCCTAAATTTATAAAAAGGAGAATAAGTATAACTATCGGTTCGCAGTTACGCCAAAAAAAACAAAATAGCGTTTGGGCTTTAGCCATTTCTTCTTTTACGGTTGGTTCTTTAGTATCTTTATTAGAAGCAGTCTGTACCGGCCAAGTATATGTCCCGATAATAGTAGTTATCTTAAAAAACAGCACTTTAAAGTTAAAAGCTGCTACCTATCTTGTTCTCTACAACTTAATGTTTATTTTTCCGTTAGTAGTTATTTTTATACTCTCATTAATAGGAGTAAGCCATTTGCGTTTCAGCAATTTTTTAAAAAAACATTTAGGAACTATAAAACTTCTGATGGCTTTTCTTTTCTTTCTTTTAGGGACTTTTATCTTGAATTTACGTTAGCTGCCCCAGTTAAAATTAGCACTAAATAAATGGAATTACCTTACCTTATTTTTTGCGATAAAGCCGGAAAAATTTATCACCACCCTAGTTTAAAGATGGTGGCTTCGTCTTTTAACCTTTTAGTTTTACCGCTAAAAGAAGAATTGATTAAATTACCGTCCAGAAATCAACTTTTCTTTCTTCCCGGGCGTTATCCAGTAGGTTTCGACCCTAAAAATAAAGATTTCGTGGTACTAAAAGAATTTAAAGGAAAAGAAGTTTTTGCTTTATCGGTGCATCCGGAGCCGGCATATCTACGTTTGTATAATCCGGCTACAGTTGTAAAAGAAAAGAAAATCCTTCCTCTTTGGGCTTACACTGCTTGCGGTTTTTATAAAGGTAGTTTCTACATTACTGCCCAGCGAGTTGATAAACGTATCCGCCAAAGCCCGCGTTTCTACAATAATAATTTGATTAAAAAATCGGTAACTTATTTTTTACACCGTTATCCTAAGAATAGGCTTTATAAACATTTAACGCATTGCGCTTTAAATTATAATTGTTTAGCCGCCAAAAATCTTTTTTTGCAAAGATGGGAGGCCCCCTTGCCTACTTCTAGGTTTTGTAATGCTAATTGTATAGGGTGTCTTAGTTATCAAAAGGATATTTGTTCTTCACATCAAAGAATAAGTTTTAAGCCGACGGTAGCAGAAATAGCAGAAGTTATGATTAATCACTTAAAAGTTGCCAAGGAAGCGATAGTAAGCTTTGGGCAGGGTTGCGAAGGCGAACCGTTATTAGAGGCAGAATTAATTTCAGAAAGTATAAGAGAAGTCCGTAAAAAAGTTAAACGCGGTACAATAAATATTAATACTAACGCTAGTCTTCCGGATAAAATAGCATTGCTTTGTCAAGCCGGAGTTGACTCTTTTAGAGTCAGTTTAAATAGCCCGGACCCTAAAATTTATAATCTTTATTTTAAGCCGAAAAGATATAAATTTTACGATGTAATAAAATCTATTGCTATAGCTAAAGAGCACGGTAAATTCGTATCGGTTAATCTATTTGTTTTCCCGGGTTTAACAGACTCTAAAGAGCAGATAGAGCTCTTGATAGAATTTGTAAAAAAGACCAAAATTGACATGATTCAATGGCGTAATCTAAGTATTGACCATGATTATTATATCAATAAGCTTTCTTCCTTAAAGCCAAACCCTCAGGGCCTTAGATCCCTTTTACAGGTTATCGCTAAAAAATTCCCTAATTTGAAAACCGGCTATTTTAACTTATTTCTTAAAAATAATTAGTTTTAAGATTTGTTTTTTAGAATATATTCTAAGATAGCATCAGCTTGTTTGGCGGCGGCAATATTTACTCGGGGAGAAAGAGGGGGTAAGTCTATAGCAGCTTCTGATGTTAAATCCCCAACTATGATTAAGTTTTCTTTAATTCGGTGTACTTTTATCTCATCGCTATTACCACATCCGGCTAGACCCGAAGCTGAAACAATTAATTTTTTGGTAGGCATAAGTTCACTAACTAAAAGACTTTTGTATTCGGCTTTATCAAAAGCCTCAACTACTATTTCGCATTGACCAAAGAATTTCAAGACATTATCTTTTTCTATTCTTTCGCTAAAAGAAGTTATTTTAATATCAGGATTTATTTTCTTTAAATTTTCGGTTAAAGCTTTTACTTTAAGCGTTCCTATCTGGCTTTGGAAAAAAAACTGCCTATTTAAATTCTTATCTTCGACATAATCAAAGTCTACCAGAGTCAAATTAATTATGCCCGATCTTACTAGATTAGCCGCACAGTTTGAGCCTAAACCGCCTAAGCCAGCAATGCCGATTTTTGCCGTTTGAATCTTTAGTAAGTCTTTATCTTTAAAATATTCCCGAAGGGTATCTTTAAAATTACTCATCTAACAAACACCAACCCAATCTTTGAATAAAGGTTGATAACCCTTATTTAGTAACATTTTTTTAATTTCCGTTACGTTTCTTTTATCTAGAATGCTAAATTGCTCAGTGTTATTTGCTGATTCTAGAGTGTGCCCACCTACGGACGTTATCGAACCGGCTGAAATTTTAGTTATCCCTAAAGGAATAATATCATCCCTTAATTGAGCTTTTTCTCTAGTAGTTAATGAGATCCCTACCCGAGGAAGAAATAACCTCATGGCTATTATCATTTGAACGATGTTTTTATCGCTTACCATAAAGGGCTCTTTAAAACTACTTACCTGTTTTCTTATTCGCGGTATAGAAATACTTATCTCACAACCGGGATATTCATTTTGTAAATACTCAGCATGTAAGCCTAAAAAGAAAGATTCTTTTTCCCATTGATTTAGGCCCAATAGAGCGCCAATATTAATTGTTCTCATGCCGGCTCTAGCGGCCCGTTCCGGAGTATCCAAACGAAAAAGATAGTCAGTTTTTGGGCCGCTTAGATGTATTTTCTTATAGATATCTTCGTCATAGACCTCTTGGTAGATAGTCAGTCCGTCTACTCCTTCTTTGATTAGCTCTTTATATTCGTCTTCTTCTAGGGGGTAAATCTCTATCGAAATAGAGCTAAAATACTTTCTTAATATAGTTATACAATCTTTTAAGTAAGATATCGGAGTGATTTTCCTGGATTCACCGCTAAGTACCAAGATATGTTTTAAGCCGGTTTTAGCAATGAATTGGGCTTCTCGTTCGACTTCAGCCAAGGATAATTTCTTTCTCTTGATATTATTAGTGGTATTAAAACCGCAGTATAAACACTGGTTATCACAGTAATTAGATAAATACAGCGGCGTATAAAGAAGGATAGTTTTTCCAAAATATTGTTTAGTAAGGCGATGAGAAATTTGAGCCAGCGGTTCCAGATACTTGAAAGCTAAAGGAGAAAGTAGATTTAAGAATTGTTCAGCAGTTATTCTCTTTGACTTTAAGATATTTATAATATCGTTTTCTTTAGTATTAAGAAGAAAATTATTTAAATCAAAACTTTTATATTTTTGGTAGATAGCGTAAAAACTCATTTATTTTTCGTCTCTTAAGAATCCAGTTAAAGGCGAAGAAGCATTAGCTTCCCAGGGTTCGTAATTAGGCTTATTATGAAAAGCTAATCTTCCGGCTTTTACAGCTAGAGAGAAAGCCAAAGCCATACTTACAGGGTCTTTAGAAGTAGCAATGGCGGTATTTACCAAGACCGCGGCACAACCTAATTCCAGGCATTTAGCAGCATCCGATGGCTGGCCTAAGCCAGCGTCAACTATTATTGGCAGAGGTATTTCATTTATCAAGATTTTAACTAACTCTTCGCTTTTTAAGCCACGATTGCTGCCAATAGGAGAACCCAAAGGCATGACTGTTGCTGCTCCAGCTTGAGCCAATCTTTTAGCAATAGATAAATCCGGGCTCATATAAGGAAAAACTACGAAATCTTCTTTTACTAAAATTTCGGTGGCTTTTAAAGTTTCCATATTATCGGGTAGAAGATACTTATTATCAGCAATTACTTCTAATTTGATCCAATTCCCGCAGCCGCAAGCTTTTGCCAAACGGGCTATTCTTACTGCCTCTTTAGCATCTCTGGCACCGGAAGTATTAATCATAATGTTACAGTTTTTAGGTATATAATCTAGAATATTATCTTCTTTAGATTCTAAATCTACTCTTCTTACTGCTACTGTTACTATTTCGGCCCCAGACTCTTCCAGCACTTTTTTAAGTATGGTGTTACTGGGAAATTTACCGGTTCCGATAAAAAGTCGGTTAGAGATCTCTTTATTAGCTATTTTTAAGATATCCCGCATTAGTTATCCGCCTCCGACAAAACTTATTATCTCAATTATATCACCTTCATTGATAGATATATCGGATAGTTTATTTTTATCAACTATATCATAATTACGTTCAATTACGATTTTATTTAAATCTAACTTTTTTTCCATAATAAACTCGTAAAGAGAGGTTATTTTATTCAGCTTTTGTATTTTTCCGTTAATCTTAACTTGCATCCTTATTATCCTTATATTTTGACATAATACTTTTTAATTCTTTTACTTTTTGAGAGATATTATTACTTTGAGTGATTTCTCTAATCATAGCAATATTTTTTGCGCCTAATTTTAAGAGGTTTTCAATATTGTGATAATTGATACCACCGATAAAAAAGACCGGAAACTTCGAAATTTTTAAGACTTTAGGGATATCAACGGTACCAATAAAATAATTTTTAGTCTTAGTTTTAAATATCGGTCCAAAAGCAATATAGTCAATACCGTAAGAATTAGCTTTTTTAACTTCCTCTAAAGAGTGGGTTGATAAACCAACTATTTTATCTTTGCCTAAAATTTTTTTTGTTTCTTTGAGAGGATATCTTTTAATATCTTCTTGTCCAAGGTGGACGCCATCGGCATTCACTTCTTTAGCAATATAGGGGTTATCATTTACGATAAACACTATATTACTTTTTTGGCATAATGTCGAGAGTTTCCTTCCCAATTTGATTATTTCCGGTTCCTTAAGAGTTTTCTCGCGTAGTTGTATAATATCAATACCTCCGGCAATAGCTTTTTGGGCTATCTTAAGAGTGGTTTCTTTTTGAGAATGCTTTTGGCTGGTAACTAGATATAATTGATAATTACCTATAATATTACCCATGTTAGCAAAGAATTATAACATGAATTTATAAGATAGGAATAGCATTTTATTAGTGATAGCCAAATCTAAATCCCCGGCTAAAAAAATTCTATTTTTTACTTGACAAGAAGAGTAGATATGGTATATTTTAATTACTACTATTACTATTGAAAAGATAGTGAATCAATAACCCCATATTTACTGGGGTTTATTTTTACTTATCTAAATACTAGTATTAAGATAGAAAAGATAGTATTTATGGATCATCCTAAACGTTCTCTAGCTAAAGCTATAACTTGGCGAGCAATTGCCTTTTTAATAACTATTATTACAGTTTACATTTATAGTAAAGATTTAAAGGAGTCTTTAGTGATAGGAATTAGTGCCAATCTTGTTAAGATATTTCTATATTATTTCCATGAGAGAGCTTGGAACCGAGTAAAATTTGGACGCCTTAAAAACCCAGAATATCAAATTTAAAAAGGAGGTTATAAGATGAGTTTATTGACTGCTAAGGAAGATCTGAAAGTTTTGGTTGAGACTTTAAACTTTAAAGAAAAGGTTGATAGGTCGTTACAACTTATTTCTGAAGCTTACCAGAAATATAAAGATGGCCTAGTTGTAGCCAATAGTTTAGGTAAGGATTCGGTTGCAGTCTGGGATTTAGCTAAAAAAGTAAATAAAAATATCCGGGGCTTTATAGTAACGACTCGTTTTAAGCCCAAAGAAACTATCGAGTTTATGAATCAGGAAGTTGCTAGATATCCGGAATTAAAAGTTTATAAAAATGATAGCAAAATACCCGATAGATTATACGAATCAAATCCTGATAAGTGTTGCGATATTTTAAAAGTTGAACCAGTAAAGAGGGCTGTAAAAGAAATGGGAGTTGAATGCTGGGTTACAGGGCTACGTTGTACCGAAGGCCGCACTAGGACCGATTTTAGCGAGGTAGAAGAAAGAGATAAGGGTTTAATTAAACTTAATCCGATTCTTATTTGGAAAGAACGGGAAGTTTGGCAATATTTAGCTCTTTACGGAGTTAGAGTCAATCCTTTATATGCTCAAGGTTACCGTTCTTTAGGTTGTGCTCCTTGTACTAAAATTACTAATGATGATAATGAGCGGGCCGGTAGATGGATAGGAACTAGTAAGTGCGGCGGTGAGTGCGGAATACACACCCGGCCGTTAAAAGAAAACTTAGAAGGAGATGGAATTTAGATGGATTATTTTCCCGTAGCCATAAGATTAAGGAATAAAAAAGTGATAGTAGTCGGCGGAGGTAAAGTGGCCCACCGTAAAGTAGCAACGCTTTTAGACAGCAAAGCTTTAATCCAGATAGTAACCCCTAAATTATCAGCTGAACTTAAAAATTTGGCTGATAAAGGAATTATTTCTTGGGTTAAGAAATCCGTAGAAGAGAAAGATATTAAAGGTGCAACCTTAATTATTTCTGCCACTGACCGAAAGAAAATTAATAGTAAGGCAAGTAGGTGGGCGAAAAAAAGAGGAATTCCTATTAATGTTGTGGATAATTCCTACCTTAGCGATTTTATTTCGCCGGCTTTAGTAAAAAAAGATAAAGCCCTAGTGGCCGTTTATAGCGACGGTAGAGATCCGGTTTTGTCACGGGACTTAAAAAATTATTTAAATGAGAGATGGAATGATTTTCTTTTGTTTAGGGATAAATTATAAGACAGCTTCTTTGGAATTAAGAGAAGACGCCTATTTTTTAAGGAATAAAGTAGCAAGCTTCTGGAAAGCACATATTCCTCAAGCAAGGATTCTATTTACTTGCAATAGGATCGAAGTTTACGGAGAAGTAGATAGCGAGGTCTTACTTTTGAATATAACTAAAAGTTTTAAAGCTAAATTTAAGGTTTTTAGCAACTCCTATTTAAGATTAAAAGAGAAAGCTGTTTTACATGCTTTACGCTTGGCCAGTGGTTTGGAATCGCAGATTATCGGCGAGAAAGAAATTATCCAACAGCTTAAGTCTTGGATAGCACAAGAGGGTTTTTCTTTTAGGTTAAAGACAATATGGGAGGAGGTTTTAAGTTTAGCTGATGAAATCAGAATCAAAGCCGGTTTAGATGAGGTTAATCAAAACATTGGGCATATCGTGCTAGAGGATTTATTAGTTAAGCTTAATAAACGGCAAGATAGCTTTAAAGTTGCTATTATCGGTACTGGGAAATTAGCCCAAATTTTCGCTCAAGAGAATAATTCCCAGGTTAGATTTTACTTTTTTTCAAGTAAGAATTATGAACGTGCTGACCGGCTAGCTACGATTTCCGGCGGCCAAGCTTTCTTATTAGATGAATTGCCAAAGATCTTAAAACCCATTGATGCAGTTATCAGTGTTACCAAAGCCCCTCATTATATATTAAGAAAAGAAACAATTGTCAGGGCCTTGGAAAATAAAAAAAAGCCTTTTTATATTTACGACTTATCGATACCGAGGAGTATAGAACCCCGATTAGGAAATATTAAAGGGGTGATTTTAAAAAATTTAGAAAGTTTAAAATATTTATTCGTTAAACATAATCAAAAGTTAATATTTTATCAAAGGAAAGCAGAACTTTTGATAAAAGAGTTTCTAGAATTTAAAAGCGGAGGTGTTAGTGAGTCAGAGGATAAAAGTTGGAAGTCGGCCGAGCAAGCTTGCTTTAGCCCAAGTAGATGAAATACAGGCAAAGCTTAAAGGCATAAGTTTTAAAATAGTGTTAATTGAAACTAAAGGAGATAAGGATAAAAAAACTTCTCTTAGCTTAAGGGAAAATACCGACTTTTTTACCTTTGAAATTGAGCAGGCTTTATTAGACAAAAGAATAGATATCGCTATCCACAGTGCCAAAGACTTAGAAAAGAATCCGCCATCTGAGTTAGAAGTCATTGCTTTAACTAAGTCTTTGAGTATTTTCGATTGCTTAGCATCTAAATTTGACTTTACTTTGGACACCTTACCTAAAGCTTCTAGGGTTGGTACTAGTAGCCAAAGCCGCAAGGACAGTCTACTTAAATATCGAAGCGATTTAATCGTCAAGGATATTCGAGGCAATATCGATGAACGCTTATCTCAACTGGATAAAGGTAATTTTGAAGCCATTATCGTTGCCCAAGTAGCCTTAATGAGGTTAGGTTATGAAAATAGAATAAGCCAGGTAATTTCTCCCAACATAATTACACCACATGTTTTACAAGGTAGATTAGCAGTGCAGATACGCCAAGATAGAAGTGATTTAAGAGAAATATTTAAGGAGATAGATGATAAATAATAAAGGTAAGGTTTATATTGTCGGCGCCGGTCCAGGCGACCCTGAACTTATTAGCTTAAAAGGCTTAAAAGCTTTAAGAAAGGCTGATTGCGTCTTATATGATTTTTTGTCGCCGTCGGAATTGTTAAATTATACTAAGCCGCATTCTGAGGAGATTTGTGTTGGTAAGTCCGACGGTTTACATCTAAAGGAGCAAAGATCTATTAATCGCCTCTTATACCGGAAAGCTTTAGAGTATAAGAGAGTGGTGAGGCTTAAAGGAGGAGACCCTTATATTTTTAGCCGAGGGGCTGAAGAAGCCAGGTATCTTTCTAATAGAAAGATAAATTATGAGGTTATTCCGGGCATAACTTCAGCCATTGCCGGACCAGAGAGTGTGGGTATACCTTTAACTATAAAGAATGAATTATCCTCGGTAGCTATCTTGACCGGAAGAAAGAAAAATCCGCGCGCCAAGATAGATGTACCTAATTGTGATACCTTAATTTATCTGATGGCAGTAGCGAATATAGCCAAAGTAGTAAAAGCTTTAATTAAGAAGGGCAAAAGTATAAATACTCCTTGTGCTTTTATTGAGCGGGCAACCCGAAAGGACTCAAGAGTAATAAGGTCTACCATATCCAAGATAGTAGAGAAAGCGAAAAAATATAGATTAAGACCACCAGCGGTATTAATAGTCGGTAAGGTAGTCGATAATATTATTTTAGGACCAGAATGAAAGTAGAATTTAGAAAAATAATAAAAGTGGATGAATTGATATATCCTTTATTTATAAAGGAGGATGAACATCTTTCTGCCAAGATCAATTCTTTAACTGGCGTTTACAGAATTAGTTTGGATAGTTTACTAAAAGAAGTTAATCAACTAAAGAGTTTAGGCTTAAACAAATTTTTAATTTTTGGTGTTCCTAAACGCAAAACTAAAAATGCCGAATCAGCTTATAAAGATGAGAATATAGTAAGTAAAGCAATAAAGATATTGAAAGTAAAGTATCCCAAAATAACTCTCATGGCTGACGTTTGTCTTTGTGCCTATACCCTAAACGGTCATTGCCGAATATTAAAGAAAAACCATATTTTTGATGAAGAAAAGACCCTAGATACCTTAGCAAAAATAGCTTTAACTTATGCCAAAGCCGGAGCTGATTATATCGCTCCTTCGGCTGTGGCTAGGGGGGAAGTCAAAGTTATAAGAAAAGTTTTAGACAAAAGTGATTATAGACAAGTCAAAATAATGGGTTATTCGGCTAAATTCGCTTCTAATTTTTACGGACCATTTAGAAATATCGCTAATTCTACGCCTAAGTTTGGAGAGAGGAGCTATCAGTTGGATTTTAACGACAAAAAACAAATTTTTTCTAAAGTAGCCGAAGATATAAAACATGGCGTTGATATTATTATGGTAAAACCGGCTTTAGGTTATCTAGACATAGTAAGAGAAATAAAAGATAAATTTAATTTTTCTTTAGCTACCTACAATGTGAGTGGTGAATATTTTATGGCAAAAAAAGGCGCCCAATTAGGTATTTGGGATGAGAAAAAAATAGTATTTGAAATTATAAGTTCGATTAAAAGAGCAGGTTCGGATTTTATTATCACTTATCATGCTAAAGATGTAGCTAAATGGTTGAGTTATGGATAAAAATAAGATTTTATTTAATCAAGCTAAGCAATATTTAGTAGGAGGAGTTAATAGCCCGGTTAGGTCTTTTAAAGCGGTAGGCGGTGAACCTATCATGATAAGAAGAGCAAAGGGGCAAAAGATTTATGATTATGACGATAAAGAGTATCTTGATTATGTGCTTTCCTTCGGAGCTTTAATTTTAGGGCATAACCATCGACAAATAATAAAGGACTTAAGGATGTCTTTAGAGTTAGGTTTAAATTTTGGGGCTACTAATTTGGGGGAAGTGAAATTAGCGGCATTAATAAAAGAAGCTATACCTTATATAGATAAGATAAGATTTACTACTTCAGGTACCGAAGCAGTAATGGGTGCTTTAAGATTAGCCAGAGCTTATACTAAAAGAGATAAAATCGTTAAGTTTGTAAATTCTTATCATGGTCACGCTGATTATCTTTTAGCTAAATCCGGATCAGGCCTAGCTTCTTTAACTATTCCCTTAAGTGAAGGTGTGCCAAGAGATTTCTTAAAACATACCATAGTGGTTAATTATAATGACCGAAGTAAGATCGAAAAAATATTCAGAAGATATGGTAATGATATAGCTGCAGTCATTGTGGAGCCAGTGGAAGGTAATTATGGAGTAGTTCCACCAGCCATTGATTTTTTAATTTTTTTAAGAGGTATAACTAGAAAATACCAAACTCTTCTTGTTTTTGATGAAGTTATCACCGGTTTTAGATTTAAGTTTGGTTCTATAGCTGATATTTTGAAAGTGATACCGGATATGGTTTGCTTAGGTAAAATCATTGGAGGAGGTTTGCCGATAGGAGCCTACGGAGCTAAAGATAATATTATAAAGAACTTAGCACCTTTAGGCAGAGTTTATCAAGCTTCTACTTTTGCTGGAAATCCCTTAGTAATGCAAGCCGGTATCTCTACTTTAAAGGCACTTAAGAGTAGAAAAAAAAGATACGAATCATTAAATTATTTAACTAATCAGCTGGGAGTTAGAATAGAACAAGAAGCTAAACATCAAAATATAGATTTAAAGGTTGAACGCTACGGCTCTATGTTTAGCTTTAAGTTTAAAAATAATAAGTTATTTTCTTTATTCTATAGAGAGGCTTTAAAAAGGGGTCTTTACTTTGCACCTTCTGAATACGAAGCTAATTTTATTTCCTTTGCACATAGCAAAAAAGATATCGACTTGACTATTCAGATAGTCAAAGAAGCACTAAGTAACATAACTTAAAAGGGAGTTGTATGGATACCGATATTGATTATGATGCTTTGAAGGCAAGAGGTTTTTTAAGAGAAAAGCAAGATGGTTTTTTTACTTTACGAACCAGAATGCTTTTCGGTAATTATGGTGAACATCAACTTAGGCGTTTAGCCAAGATATCTAGAAAGTACGCCAAAGGATTTGTACATTTAACAGTACGCCAAGGAGTAGAAATACCTTTTATAAAGTTTGAAGATATCGAGAAGGTAGAAAAAGAAATAAAAGATTCAGGTGTTTTAACCGGTACTTCCGGACCCAGGTTAAGAACAACTACGACTTGTCCAGGTAATAATTGGTGCAAAAGAGGCTTAATCGATACCTTTTCTCTTTTCAAGAAAATAGAAGAGAAAGGTATAAAATGCGGATTAGTATTACCGCATAAGTTCAAAATTGTTATTTCCGGCTGTCCGAATACTTGTACTAGGGCCCAAAGTTCGGAGATAGGTATATACGGTGAAGTTGATGCAGTTACCAAGAAAATTGGTTATGCGGTATATTTAGGAGGCTGCGGAGGAGTAACGCCGCATATCGGATTTAAGTTAAATCAAATATTAACCACCGAAGAGCAAGTGCTAGATTTAATCGAAAGGGTAGTTAATTTTTACCACGGTAACGCTAAACCTCGACAACGTTTAGCTTTACTGATTAAGGAGATAGGCAAAGAGAAATTCTTAAAAGAAATAGGCTTTAGCGATAATAAATAAAAAGAGCTATTGTTAGCTTGACAAAACTTAGGTCTATACTACAATTTAAAGATATTCTATATTTAGTCTATTAAATTAGTAGTGATTTAGGAGGAAGAATGAAAATATCGTCCAGGACAAGGTACGGGATGCGTTTAATGCTAGCTTTAGCTCTGAATTATGGTAAAGGCCCATCTTTATTAGGAGATATTGCTAATAAAGAAGGGATTTCCGAGAAATACTTAAGTCAAATAATAATACCTCTTAAGGCCCAAGGTTTAGTTAATTCTTTCCGTGGAGCAAAAGGTGGTTATGTTTTATCACGATCACCTTCGGAGATGACCTTAAGAGAGATAGTTGAAGCCTTGGAAGGAGAATTAAAATTAGTAGATTTTGAGAAGGAGTCGTCAATCCACTACCGGTTATCAATTGCAGTTACCAGTAGTATTTGGCAGAAAATAAACGGTGATATCTTTAGTACTTTAGAGAATACTACCTTGAAAGATTTAGTTAAAGAATATAAGAATAAAGAAAAAAAGGAAATAATTTATAATATATAGTTTAGAGAAGAAGTCACTATGTCAAAAAGAAAAATAATTAAAATCGACCTTAAAAAATGCACTGGTTGCGGAAAATGTATTCCTAATTGTCCGGAAGGAGCTATACAGCTCATCGACGGCAAAGCCCGCCTGATAAGCGATTTATTTTGCGATGGTTTAGGTGCTTGTCTGGGCAGTTGTCCTTATGAGGCTATTTCTATCGAAGAAAGAGAAGCTAAAGAATATAATGAAAAGAAAGTGATGGAAAATATAGTAAAACAAGGCCCTAATACCATCAAGGCTCATCTTGAGCATCTAAAGAGCCATGGCCAGGACAAATATTTTAAAGAAGCAATCGAATTTTTAAAAGAAAAAAATATAGCTATACCGGATGAATTTAAGGAGAGAAAGTCTAAAGTTGAAATTCATCACGGTTGTCCTGGAATGCGAATGATGGATTTTGGCAGTGAGCCAGAGGAAGAAGCGCCTATAGGTAATCAGCCTTCGAGTTTACGGCAGTGGCCGATACAATTACACTTAGTTTCACCGCATGCTCCGTACTTTCAAGAAAAAGATATTTTGATTTCGGCCGATTGCGTAGCTTATGCTTTAGGCGATTTTCATTCCAAGTATCTAAAAGGTAAATCTCTAGCTATAGCTTGTCCGAAGTTAGATAGCGATAAAGAGATTTATGTAGATAAGATAAAGATGTTGATAGATGAGACTAAAATAAACACTTTAACGGTTATGATAATGGAAGTCCCCTGTTGTTCGGGGTTATTAGCTTTAGCTAAAAAGGCTTTATCGGAAACTAAGAGAAAAGTTCCTCTTAAGTGTATTGTAGTAGGAATAAAGGGTAATATTATTTCTGAAGAGTGGGTACAGATTTGAAGGTAAATATCCCGCCTCGCAAAAGATGCGTAAAATTTTCTTCGAAAATTTTACAGCGCTCGGCGGGATAAATTCAACTAAACCCTTGACATTAAAATGTTAAGAGTAAGTTTCATTTATGAAAGCATTAGCGCTATTATCAGGTGGATTAGATAGTACTTTAGCTATTAAAGTTCTCTTAGAACAAGGTATAGAAATAGTAGCTTTGAATTTTAAATCACCTTTTTGCCGTTGTGATACCTCCAAAGGGTGTGGTTCTTTGGTAAAGAGGATAGCTAATGATTTAGGAGTTGATTTTAAGGTTATATATTTAGGGAAGGAATATTTAGAGATGCTTAAAGAACCCCGGCATGGTTATGGTAAAAATCTCAATCCTTGTATTGATTGTCGGATACTTAAATTTAAAAAAGCTAAAGAGGTTATGAAAAGTATAGGTGCCTCTTTTATTATTACCGGTGAAGTTTTAGGCCAAAGGCCGATGTCGCAATACCGCAAAGCCCTGCAGATTATCGACAAGGAAGCTGAAGTGGAAGATTTGGTATTACGGCCTCTTTCAGCCAGATTATTTTCACCGATATTGGCTGAAAGGGAGGGTTGGATAGATAGAGAAAAACTATTTGATATTTCTGGAAGAAGCCGAAAGGTGCAGTTAGAATTAGCTAATAGTTTGGGGATACACGAGTATTCCTGTCCAGCCGGCGGTTGCCTTCTTACTGATCCTAATTTTTCTAAAAAGGTAAAAGATATGTTAGATTGCAATGATTTAACGATAGAAAATATAGAAATTCTTAAATCTGGCCGGTACTTTAGATTTAACCCTTATTACTGGATGGTAGTAGCTAGAGATGAGAAGGAAAGCCAGCGGCTTTATAGCTTGGTCGGCAAAGAAGATTTCATTTTTGAGCCCTTGGAGTTATCAGGGCCTACTGCTTTAGGCAAAGGCAAACTTAGCGAGGAGTTAAAAACTACCTGTTGTAAGATAATTGGTTGGTATACATCTAGAGAAGAAGAACTAAAAGTTAAAATAAAATCTCAAGATAAAGAAGAAATTATTAATATCAGCCCTATTAGAGAAGAAGAATTCAGTACGCTAAGAATATAATATCACATAGTAAACGGAGGTACAAAATGGCAAAAATTGATTCTAAATTAAAGGTAGAAACTTTAGCTTTGCATGGTGGACAAGAACCGGATCCTACAACCGGATCTAGAGCAGTGCCGATTTATCAGACTACTTCTTATCAATTTAAAAGTACCGAACATGCTGCTAATCTTTTCGGATTGAAAGAATTTGGCAACATCTACACCCGTTTAATGAATCCTACTACTGATGTTTTTGAGAAAAGAGTAGCTGCTTTAGAGGGAGCCATCGGTGCTTTAGCCACTTCCAGCGGTCAGGCTGCTATAACTTTGGCTTTGCTTAATATTGCTCAAGCCGGAGATGAAATAGTTTCAGCCGATAATCTTTACGGTGGGACCTACACTCTTTTTCATTACACCTTTAAAAAATTAGGGGTTAAAGTAAAGTTCGTTCCGTCAGATAATTTAGATGAATTCAAAAAGGCCATTACTCCTAAAACAAAAGCTATTTATGCCGAGACTATAGGTAATCCTAAGTTAAACGTAGCCGATTTAGAAGGGCTTTCCAAAATCGCCCATAAAAACGGTATACCTTTAATAGTTGATAACACCGTTGCTCCTTATCTTCTTAGGCCGATAGATTTTGGTACTGATATCGTAGTCTATTCAGCCACTAAATTTATCGGAGGCCACGGTACATCGATAGGAGGTGTAATCGTGGATTCCGGAAAATTTGACTGGACCAACGGTAAATTTCCTTTGATTGCCGAACCCGACCCTAGCTATCACGGAATAAATTTTGTTGAGGCTTTAAAGCCTTTAGGAAACATTGCTTATATAATTAAGGCTAGAGTAACTTTATTACGAGATATCGGGCCAGCAATCTCCCCCTTTAATGCTTTTCTTCTTTTGCAAGGATTAGAGACTTTACCTTTACGCATGATTAAGCACTGCGAGAATGCTTTAAGTGTGGCTAAATTCTTAGAAAAACATCCCAAAATAAACTGGGTTAACTACCCGGGATTAGCTTCAAGCTCTGAAAAAGAAAAAGCCAAAAAATATTTGTCTAAAGGAGCAGGAGCGATAATAGGTTTTGGCATTAAAGGTGGAATTAAGGCCGGAAAAAAGTTTATAGATTCCTTGGAATTAATATCACATCTTGCTAATATTGGCGATGCTAAATCTTTGGCGATTCATCCGGCAAGCACAACTCATCAACAACTTTCTAGTGAGGAACAATTAGCAGCTGGCGTGACTCCCGATTACATCAGACTCTCCATAGGTATAGAACATATAGACGATATTATTGCCGATATAAAACAAGCTTTGGATAAAAGCGTTAAATAAGTTCGTAGTTTGTAGCTGGTAGTTCATAGATTTAAAATTTTTCTACGAACTCCGAACTCATAACTACGAACTAGTATAAGGAGGTTATTATGAGTAAAATATTCAGTGATATTACTAAAACTGTTGGCAACACGCCGCTGGTAAAGATTAATAGAATGGCTAAACAGACTAAAGCTACAATATTAGTCAAACTCGAATCTTTTAATCCTTTATCCAGCGTAAAAGATAGAATAGGTGTAGCTATGATTGAAGATGCTGAAAGAAAAGGGTTAATAAATAAGGAGACGGTAGTAGTTGAGCCGACCAGCGGGAATACCGGCATTGCCTTAGCTTTTGTTTGTGCCGCCAAGGGTTATAGATTAATCTTGACCATGCCGGATACTATGAGTATAGAACGCAGACAGCTTCTTAAGATTTTCGGAGCAGAATTAATATTGACACCAGGAACTAAGGGGATGAAAGGAGCAGTAGAAGAAGCTGAAAAAATTGCCAAGGAGACACCCAATAGTTTTATGCCCCAACAGTTTAACAATCTCGCTAATCCCGAAATCCATCGTAAGACTACCGCTCAGGAAATTTGGGATGCTACTGACGGTAATATCGATATTTTTATTGCCGGTGTAGGCACCGGCGGAACAATTACCGGCGTTGGTGAGGTATTAAAAAATAAGAAGCCAGAAATAAAGATTATTGCTTTGGAACCAGTCGAATCAGCAGTACTTTCCGGAGAAAAACCAGGGTCGCATAAAATCCAAGGCATCGGCGCCGGATTCGTACCCGAGGTTCTAAATAGAAAAGTAATTGATGAGATTATGACGGTTTCTTCCGAAGATGCTGGTAATACTGCCAGGCGTTTAGCTAAGGAAGAAGGTATTTTTGTCGGTATTTCCGGCGGAGCAGCGATATGGGCAGCTTTAGAGGTTGCTAAGAGAAAAGAATCTTCGGGCAAAACAATCGTAGCTATTCTTCCTGATACCGGTGAAAGATATTTATCAACCTGGTTATTCTCAGAGTAGTTAAGTATTATCAAAAGTGGTTGATAAAGAGATTGAATATTTCTGCATCTTGTGGTGTAATAAATTTTATTTAGCTAATTATGAGCCCAGATAAAAATATAAAAATAACCGAGCTTAAATATTATACTTTTGCCCAAGCGCCTAACCAGTTGAAATTAGCTAGCGGAGGAAAGTTAGGCCCTATCACAATAGCTTATGAAACTTACGGCCAGCTTAATAAGGATAAAAATAACGCTGTTTTGATTGTTCACGCTTTATCTGGCGATGCCCATGCGGCCGGTTTTTACAAGGAAGATTCTAAGCCGGGTTGGTGGGATAACATGATTGGTTCAGGAAAAGCTTTTGATACTGATAAATATTTTGTAATTTGTTCTAATATTATCGGCGGCTGCAAAGGTAGTACCGGCCCTTCTTCAATAAATCTTGAGACCAACAAGCCTTATGCTTTAGATTTTCCCATAATAACTATAGAAGATATGGTAGAAGCCCAAAAGCATCTCATAGACTATTTAGGTATTAAAAAATTACTGTGTGTTTCTGGCGGCTCCATGGGAGGTATGCAGGTATTGCAATGGGTAGCTTCTTATCCGGAATATGTTCATTCGGCAATCCCTATTGCTACTGCCTTAAAACATTCTCCGCAACAGATAGCTTTTGATGAAGTCGGTCGTCAGGCAGTTATGGCTGATCCTGATTGGTTAGAAGGCAATTATTACGGGAAAAAGCAACCTGAACGTGGCCTTTCGGTGGCTAGGATGATTGGCCATATAACTTATATGAGCGATAAATCCATGGAAAAGAAGTTCTCTCGCAAACTTAAGAAAGATAATTATAGTTTTTCCTTTAAGACTGACTTTGAAGTAGAGGGGTATTTGCGCTATCAAGGCGATAATTTCGTCAAAAGATTTGATGCTAATTCTTATCTTTATATTACTAAAGCCATGGATTATTTTGATTTATCGGAAGGAAAAATATTTTTAAAGCATGATAAAATAAATACTCGTTTTTTAGTTATTGCTTTCAAATCCGATTGGCTGTATCCGTCTTATCAATCTCGGGAGATTGTCCAACAGCTTAAGGCAAGGCATGTCGATGTAACCTATTGCGAAATTCAGTCTAGTTATGGGCACGATGCCTTTTTATTAGAAGTGGAGGAGCAAACTAGGTTAGTGAAGCATTTTTTAAAAAAAACTTACAGCATTTTAAAAGGTGAATAAAACTAGATTAGATCATAAGATTATTTATGGGATTATTGAGTCTGAATCCAAAGTTTTAGACCTTGGTTGCGGCGATGGTGATCTTTTGGCTTTTTTAGTTAAAAAGAAAAAAGTTAAAGCTCAAGGTATCGAATTAAGCGAAGCAGCTATTTATGAGTGCGTTGAGAAAGGCTTAAGCGTATTACACGGAGATATCGAAAGCGGCTTATCTAACTATCCGGATAAGTCTTTTGATTATGTAATTTTAAATCAGAGTATGCAAGAGGTAAAGAATGTCGATTATGTTATCAAAGAAGCTTTACGGGTGGGTAAAAAAATTATCATCGGTTTTTCTAACTTCACCTATTTATCTGCCCGCTTTAGGATTTTCTTTAAAGGAAAGGTCCCGATAACTAAGTCTTTACCCTATCGTTGGTATAATACCCCTAATGTTCACTTTTTGAGTATAAAAGATTTTAGAGATTTTTGCCGGGACAAAAACTTAAAGATAATATCTACCTTTTATTTAGGCAACAAAAGGACTATTAACTTTCTTCCCAATCTTTTTGCACTTAATGCTATCTTTGTTATCTCTCCAAAGTAATAATTAATAGAGTGTCAGGTTTAGAGGGCCCATAAAAAATTTAACCTTGACATACCCTAGGGGGGTATAGTATAATATAATGAGTAGGTTTCATATGAAATATCTTACGCTTTTATTAATTGGAGTTTCCTTAAGTATAGGTAATGTTTGCGCCCAGATGGATCATATGCATGAACATGGTAACCATAAAGGTGTGATGAAAGAAGCGGCTTCTGAGAGCGATTTTGGCATTTGTCCGGTGATGAGAGAACCGGCCTCTGGGGAGTATCTCTATGAATATAACGGTAAAACTTATTACTTTTGTTGCCCGATGTGTATCGAAAAATTTAAACAGAATCCCGATGAATATATTTCTAAAATTAAAGAGGTTAATTTAGAAGCTTACCAATTTGGCTTTAGTCCGGATACTATAACTGTAAAGAAAGGAGATATAGTAAAGTTGTTAGTTTCTTCAAGGGATGTTGCTCACGGAGTTTACATCGAAGAATATGGGATAAACGTTCCGATTAGTAAGGATAAAGTTACCAAATAATTTAATCAAGAAAACGAGGAGTAAGTTACCTATGACACATAAGACTACGCATTATGAAACTTTAGTTCCTTTAAGAAGGATAGAGGGGCAGATCAAAGGCATTCAAAAGATGATCGAGGATAAACGCTATTGTGTAGACA